>CALQRR010000199.1 GCA_943333015.1 Chitinophaga pinensis
AGCAATTCTTTAAGAGAAACGGTAAAATCGGCCCGCATTCGGATCACGGTGGTGTCGGCCAGTACGTCGCCAATGCGCTGCCCTTTTTCAGAAGAGCTGATTTGTAAAGCGGCAATTGCGCCAAGAGAACCCCAGATATCGATCAAGCGAAAAGCCCAGCGGAGCATATAATCCGACACGCTCATCTCCATGCCTGTAAGTTTGATCACCCGCAATTTCATGGCTCGTTTTCCAATGGTCTGACCGTTATTAAATATCTCCCATACCAAGGAATAAAAAACAAAAACAGGAAATATTATCAGGTATTGAATGATCGTATTGGCATCGGGGGAATCGCTGAATGTAAACAGCGAAATGAGGTAAATGAAATACAAAGAAACGAGCAATATCAATGCATCCAGAAAGAATGCGAGCATCCGCTCCCGCACAGAGGCCAGTTGATACAGAATTGGTACGTTTTGCGGTGTAATGATTTCAATCCGACGCATTCAACTAAGCTGATATTTGCTATTTTTCCGTTTCCAAGTTAGTGGATTTCCCTGCATGAAAGAAACGCGCTTTATCGAGCAAAATAAAGAAAAATGGATGGAGCTCGAGCAACTGCTTTCCACTAAAAATCCAGACCCGGATAAAGCCAGTGAATTGTTTATTCAGGTAAGTGACGATCTCTCGTACGCCCGCACATATTATGGAAACCGCGTTGTTCGGGTGTACCTCAACCAATTAACCCAGCAGGTATTGGGTTCATTGTTGCGCAACACGGTAAATCACAAGAAACGTTTGATGCACTTCTGGCAAGAAGATCTGCCCGGTGTAATATACCACAGCCGTAAAGAGCTCATTTTCTCTACAGTACTCTTCATTTTTTGCATGCTCATCGGGATACTATCAAGTCATTACGATCCCGAATTTGCCCGAACCATCTTGGGAGCTCAGTATGTGAATATGACCGATGAAAACATCCGTGCCGGTGATCCAATGGCCGTCTACAAAGACAAAGACGCACTCAATATGTTCCTGTACATCGCTCAAAATAACCTTATGGTTGCTTTCCGAACGTTTCTCATGGGACTTTTTTTCGCCGTAGGCACCATTGGATCAATGGTTTCCAATGCCATCATGGTGGGTGTTTTTCAATATTATTTCATTAGCCGCGGACTTTTTGTCGACTCGGCGCTCACTATTTGGATGCATGGAACCATGGAAATTGCATCCATCATCATTGCCGGTGGCGCAGGAATAGTCATGGGCAAAGGACTTGTCTTTCCCGGAACCTACACGCGGCTGCAATCGTTAAGGATTTCGGCCCGGGCGGGTATTAAAATCATGGCCGGTATTGCACCCGTTATTCTGGTTGCCGCACTTATCGAAGGTTACATCACCCGCTATACAGAACTCAACAATTATATTCGGTTGACATTCATCCTGCTGCAAGCAATATTTATCCTGGCTTATTTTGTCATTTACCCCATCCGCAAGGCGCGCAAGGGCATTCCGTTTCGGCTCGATGAACAACGCATGCCAGCGAATATTCCATTTAAACCAGCACTCGACCAAGTAAAAACGAGCAGTGCCATTTTTGGTGATAGTTTTAAAACGTATTTCAGATTACTTACAAAATCGTGGAAAGCCTTTGCTGCTATTTCCTTGCTATTTAGCTTATGCTCGTTGATATTGCTCCATGAAGATGCCCGTTTAATGCTGGGAAATACCGAGTGGTTTTACGACAAACTTCCAACGCTTCTCGCATGGGAAGATGTGATATCGGGAAGTCTGTTGTTTTTGTGCTGCAGTGCCGCTACTGCAACAGTGTTCGGATGGAGTTGGCATTCAGAACCCTTGCTGCGTGCTCCCGGTGAAAAACAAAACAACCATTCGTTTCGCTTTTATGCATTCAAATTTACGGGTAGTATTTTCATCCTGTTGCCGCTCGTGGCATCTCTTCTACTTGAAGATGGTTGGGGATTTTTACTTTTTCTGCTGTTACTTCCATGCTTCCTGATATGGCTCACCGGCTGGCAACTTTCGGAAAAATCTTTTGCAAAAGCCTCCTCGGAGATTCTATCCATCACTTTCAGCGGACTTAGCAGGCATTACAGTGCATTTGCCGGATTGGGCGTGATTGGCATTTTCTTTTTTTTGCTGGGAGATGTAATATTTCCACTCATCAATGTCTCCGTGTTAAGCTGGAATTTCCGAATGGGCGATGATGTCTATTTCTGGATACAGCTCGGAACAATCACATTTTTTAGCAGCTGCGCGATGTTCTTTCTCGTTCCGCTATTGCTCTCCGGAATGGCATTTTCGTTCTATTCCTGCCGCGAGATTAACGGAGCAATTGGTTTGAACGAACGACTACGTAAACAAGGATTAGTCAGCGAATGAGCACGTTACGACTTGTCCTTTCCGTGTTGCTAACATGCGTGATCTGGTCCCTTCCTGCGCAGGTTGAACTTCTTGAAGTGGATTCTGCGTTCAGTCAATCCGATTCCACTTTGAATTTGGAGGAGGAAGATGCGTTTGATTATACAAGCCGTTCTGCTGGATTTCGGGTTGATAGTTTGCGAGAAAAATACCGGCCAGAACGATTGAACCAAAAGGCTTTCGATCCTCTGACATACGCAGATGCCACGCGAGGATTGGATTACACTGAAAACCCGAAAAAGAAAGAAAAACCACCGAAGGAAAAAGAGATAAAACTCCCCGATGTAGACAAAGCATCCTTTCTTGGAATTGGTCAAGTGATCTTGATCATAGTGATTTTGGTGGTGTTAATTCTGCTTATTATTCTCATTATCAAAACTTCGGGTAAAACAAATCCGCGTATTCACGATGATCCAGAATGGTTGCAGGTAGATATTGAAGGTGAAGCATCGCCCGAACAAATTCTGCAGCGTAAACTGGAAGAATCGCTCTTGGCGGGGAATTTTGCCTTTGCCGTTCGATTGCTCTATCTGCAAACCTTGGCCGATTTGCACCGGGTGAAACTCATCCGCTGGAAAAAAGACAAGACCAATGCAGATTATGTGTTCGAACTGCGTCAGACAACCTACCACAAACGTTTTCGTGATCTGACGCGTTGGTTTGAAAAAAGTTGGTACAGTTCCACACCACCCGACGAGATTACCTATCGAAAACTGGAACCTTTGTTTAACGCATTCCGCGTCCTTATTGCAGAATCCAAAGACCGGAAGCAGGTATGAACAAATCGCCCCTCACCGGTATTTTCATTATCGTTTTAGCCGTTGCGCTCATTGGTCTGTTTTGGTATGTATCGACAAAAGACCGTGATACTTTTCGTTGGATTGAAACGTATGAGCCAAGCGATGAGCAGCCCTATGGCGCACAGGTATTTTATACGCTTTTGAAAAAGCAATATCCTGGTCACACATTTTCGAAGATCAGTAGTTCTTTTGAACAGGATTCGCTGCTTTTGAAAGACCGAAAAGGCATTTATGTTTACCTCGGCAATGAATTATACCTCAACGAAACAGAACAAAATCAGCTCCTTCGTTGGGTGGAACAGGGCAATACGGCCTTTATTTCCGCCAAGAAATTTCCCGAAATATTAACCCGGGTATTATTCGACAGCAGTTGTTCGGGAATTCACTACAGCAATACATTCTATTTCATCGACACGCTTGTAAAGGCCAACTTTTACCATCCCGAACTGCTCGAAAAACAATCCATCGACTACCATTATCGGGAAGGTAACAAGCACTTCCGATATGATTTCGGAGCATTCGACAGCACGCAGTTTTGTGCGCAAAGTTCGTTTGAACCACTCGCCTATTTGGAACCCAACTATGTGAATTACATTCGGGTACGACATGGTAAAGGCACATTTTTATTGCATGCAACGCCAATCCTGTTTACCAATTACCAGTTGATAGAACCCAAGCGGGCGGCCTATGCAGCCAAGGCGTTGAGTTACATCACTCCAGGGGATATATTCTGGGACGAATATCACCGAATACAGCACAGTGAATCCGGAGATCCAATGCTGAAAAATGCTCCGGAGACACCACTCAGTTTCATTTTAGCAAACCGCTCATTGCGTTGGAGTTTATATGTATTGTTGAGTTTAGCGGGCGTATATCTGCTGTTTTATACCCGTCGCCGGCAACGCATCATTCCAGTCATTGAGCCTGCCCGTAACAGTTCGCTGGAATTCGTGCATGCTATCGGTCGTTTGTATTTTCATCAACGAAATCATCCCACCTTGTTGCGTCATCAGATGCGGTACTTCTTCACCTTTATCCGGGAACACTACCGAATTCAGACGCAGGAACTCACTACCGAAAATATGTTGTTAATCTCCATGCGCTCCGGTGTTCCTTTAGAAATACTGCAACAGATTCGTGATGAATCCATGCGCTTGCAGCCTTTTGTGGAATTGCAGGATCAGGAAATCATCGCTTTTTACAAAATCCTATCACAGTTTTATACACGTGCCAAATGAGTACAGAACAAGAACCGAATGAACGTACCGGCAACTCGGAAACACAACCGCTTCCAGAATCTCCAGTAACAGAAAATGTCACAGCTCCCATGGCTGATGGCCCCGAACTAGCCGTATTACCTGTGATGGAAGCTGCCGATCGCATCCGCGAGGAAATCGGTCGCGTGCTCATCGGTCAGGATATACTGGTCACGCATCTACTCACCGGTCTGTTTGCCGGTGGTCATATGTTGC
>CALQRR010000200.1 GCA_943333015.1 Chitinophaga pinensis
ACGGAGGGCGTGATGACATTGTAGTAACCCAGTCCGATATAGGTTTTGAATACCTTGTTTTTTGCAGCTATTCCGCGAATGTGCTGGAGATATTCGTATTCCGACATGGCCGGAGAAATCTTCATGCTATCCGTTCGGCGGATGGAAGCCGGAACTGTTTTATCAATGAGTTCATCCAGGCTGCTAACGCCTATGGTCTGAAGCATGTGTGCTGTTTCTGCAGCATTCGGCCCGATATGACGGGATTCAAAATCGCGGATCATGGAGAAGGTTGATCGTTAATGAAGTGAAAAAGGATTGCCGTAACGGCGGCGAAAAATACAAAGAATTGACGCAGCTCCATGAGAGGATATCATGAAAATGAAGTTTGGGAGGCCAATAAAATGCCTTAGGTTTGAGGCTGGATTAAGATCATATGGTGAACCCGGTTAAGTTATCCGTCGTTTTTCTTCTTTGGAATGCCCTTTTCTGTAATTATTTAATTGCACAGGATACGCTGATATTGATTGACAGGCATCCTATCTTGGTTGTTTCTCACCGGTTTGAGTCAGATCAGGTGTTCTATATTCCTGCGGGGAAAAAGCGGGAGAAAAGTATGGAAGCGGACAAAGTATTTTCGATTCGTGCCGCCGGAAAACCAGAGCAGGTGGTATATCGACTGGATACGCTTGAAAACAATTGGTATACGGCAGATCAGATGTCAGATTATATTCGTGGCCAACATGACGCGCAAAAAGGATATCTCAGTCAGGCGAATAAAACAGGTTCAGGAGGAGTGATGGTTGGTTTTGCAGGAGCAGCAACAGGATTGTTTTATGGACCCTTGTTTATTATCGGATATACCGGGTGGAAAGGATACACCCGACCGCAATTCACCAAGGAGAATGGTTACAATGAAGCGTTTACAGGCAACGTGTATTACCAAGAAGGATTTGGAACAGCCGCTAAACGGATGGTAAGTCGACGAAGTGCCCTTGGCTCCGCAGCAGGATTTGTTTTGGGAGTTGTTACCCTTTCATTGGTTCTTCGATAGATGAATTTGCCCGGCTGGTTATCGAAAGTGATCCGGACCGTGGTTTTTGGAAATCTCTGGGTTTCCTTTGGTGCCGTCTGTATGTACTGGTCAACAGTAGTGTTACATCACCTCTCCTTCTCACCTTTTCTGAGTGCCAGTATTTTCGGTGCAACCTTGTTCATTTACAACTACCATCGGTTGTTCAGGAAGGAGGTAATTTATAAAAAGCAAGCATCCGCCCGTCATGACTGGATCCTGAATAACGCATCATTGTTGCGGATTTTTGCCCTACTGGGGATGATCTTGGCTGTTGCAGGTTTTGTTCCTTACTTGAATTCAACCCTGTTTTTCCGATTTAGCCCATTCATTCTTCTGGCGCTGTTGTACGTGATTCCCGTTTGGAAAAAAGGGAAAAAATGGTTGCGGTTACGCGATATTCCCTACCTCAAAATATTTCTCGTTTCTGCGGTCTGGGCATTTGTCACCGTGTTTCTTCCTTTTTTGGCGCATGATCCTTTCTGGACACCAACGTTACCTGAATGGCTGACAACCTTCCAGCGATTCATTTTCATTTTTGCCATCACCTTACCATTCGATATTCGCGATCTGGAGCATGATCGTTCAAACCAGGTAAAAACAATCGCCTCGTATTTAGGCGTTGATGCTGTGAAAACGGTGAGCCGAATTTTATTGGCATTGGTTGCTTTTTCAGCTTTGATTTGCTTTCAGCTAGGCTATTATCAACCCGGTAATGCACTTGGATTGCTGATTTCCTGTGCATCAACGGGCTGGCTCATTTCAAAGGCAAACGAAGAAGCCGACGAATGGTATTACGCCGGCTTGCTCGATGGAACAATGGTGGATCAGGTTGGCTGGATTCTGTTTGTAGGGCTCCTGTTATAATTTTAAGCGGAATAGGCTTGATCGAGGCCATCACAAATCTTCTGTGCTGCCTGCTCTAAATCTAGCTCGCTGTGGGCAGAAGAGATAAATCCAACTTCATACCCTGAAGGACCGAAATACACCCCGTTTTCGAGCATGAACGCATGTAATACCTTGAACTTGTCCATGCCTTTGGGGTCAATGGCTTCTGCTGCGCGGATGTCTTCACTGGTGAAGGATAGCCAGAAAATGGATCCGATGCGGAAGATGCGAAACGGATATTTTTTCAAACGGGTATGTTCCAGAATACGCTCAGTGAACCGCTCGGTTTTAAGAGCAAGTTGATCGTAGAATCCGGGTTTCAGGCATTCTGTTAATGCGGCAATTCCGCCTGCCATCGCGACTGGATTTCCTGAAAGTGTTCCTGCTTGATACACATTTCCATCGGGCGAAACATGGCCCATAATGGCTTTGCTGGCACCGTAAGCACCTACTGGGAAACCACCACCAATGATTTTTCCATAGGTGATAATATCTGGTGCGATGTCGTACAATCCTGCCGCACCTTCAAACCCTACCCGAAATCCGGAGATCACTTCATCAAAGATGAGCAATGCATTGTGCTTGTGCGTAACCGCTTGGAGTGCTTTCAGAAATTCAGGTCCTACCTGAAGCAGCCCGTTGTTCGCAGGAATTGGCTCGATGATGACAGCTGCAATCTGCCCTTCGAATTCTTCAAATGCCTTTTCCACCAAATCAATCCGGTCGAGGGGAACGACAATGGTATCATTTACCAAACCTTTTGGAACACCTGCGGAGGAGGAATTTCCAAAGGTGATTAACCCCGATCCGGCTTTCACCAGCAGCGAATCCACATGCCCGTGGTAGCATCCTTCAAATTTGAGGATCTTGTCGCGGCCAGTCACTCCACGTGCCAATCGAACGGCCGACATGACCGCTTCCGTTCCCGAACTTACAAAACGTATCTTCTCAATAAACCGGTTGTTCGACAGGATCAATTCTGCCAGCTCATTTTCCAAGGCTGTTGGAGCGCCAAACGAGGTACCGTTCTGGATGGCCTCCCAGACTTTTTCACGAATCTTACTGTTGTTGTGACCCAAAATCATCGGTCCCCAAGAGAAACAGAAGTCGATGAATTCATTTCCATCTTCATCCCACAACCGGCAACCATCTCCTTTTTTAATGAAAATGGGAGTGCCACCAACCGATTTGAAAGCACGAACGGGAGAATTAACACCTCCTGGGAAATAGGTTTTTGCTGTTTCAAACAGCGCTGCTGAGCGGGAACGATCCATTGGAAAAACTAGGGGGTAAAGATACTTTTTTTGAATGCCCTGAAAAGAACATGAAAAAAGCCCTGTTGTTGGCAGGGCTAGAAGATTTATTGGAGGGATGATTTTTAAAGTTCGATGAAATGCAATTCGATTTGAAAATTGCTGTTTGTCAATGTAATAATGCCAGGAGCTGAAGGCGTTGCTGTTGCTGGGTTTACAATAAAATTCGCCATCAATTCGGAAGCAGGCTGCAACAAGGTTCCATCATTGTCGAGAAGGTTGATAATCCAATCATGATTCGAAAGAATGGGTTTTCCTGCCTGATTACTAAAATCCCAGAAAACAGGACATTGGTTTATCTGTAACTCATTGATGGGCGGATTGATGCTGTTTTGATTCGCACTGCCGTTGATAAAATACTCGACGAACACATCCGGCCACGTTCCAGGTGCGGCATCCCAGGTAGCACCAGACGGAGAATTGATGTTGAAGGAATTAATCTGTACACGGGTCAGATAGCGTGTTTTGAGCGGATCAATATTAACGATACGCGTTGCCCGGTCCCATTTCTTGTCTTTCTTAGAAAGCGCTTTTACTTCTACCTGATACACCCCCGGGGCACTGAATACGTGTGATACGTTTTCACCTTCTTCTTCCACTGTGCCATCCCCATAATTCCAAACGATGCGTTTAGCATCCAGTGCACAACTCGAAAATGCAATCGATTCTCCAGTTATAGCTTTGGTTTTACTTGCGGTGAGGCAGGCCTGCGGCTCGGGCGTGCAGGAAGTAGTTGCTAGAAGAGCGATGGCAGAAAGTGACAGAAACCCGGTTTTAATCATTGTTGGAGTTTTACAAGGAAACGAACGTGAAAAGCAGGACGATATTTTCAGGGATGGAAAAACGGATTAAAACACGAACGCCTGAATCACAATGACCAGGCGTTCGAATTATGCATTGGGTTATCCTTTTTTAAACCGGTCGGCAACAGCTGTCCAGTTTACCGTGTTCCACCACGCCGTGATATAATCCGGACGGCGGTTCTGATAATGCAAGTAATAGGCATGTTCCCATACATCAAGACCGAGAATCGGGGTGCCTTTAACATCCGCAATATCCATCAACGGATTGTCCTGATTGGGCGTTGATGTTACCACCAATTTGCCATCGTGCTTTACTAGCCAAGCCCAGCCAGAACCAAAACGAGTTGCCCCTGCTTTAGAGAAATCCTCTTTGAATTTATCAAAGGTTCCAAAAGCTTGATTGATGGCATCTGCCAATTCACCTGTTGGTGCACCGCCAGCGTTAGGGCCCATGATTTCCCAGAACAGGCTGTGGTTGTAATGTCCACCGCCATTGTTGCGGACTGCCATGGATGCTTTAGAAATATTGGCCATCAGTTGCTCCAATGATTTGCCTTCGTCGGCTGTTCCTGTAAGTGCTGCGTTGAGGTTGTTTACATATGCTTGATGATGCTTGGTATGAT
>CALQRR010000201.1 GCA_943333015.1 Chitinophaga pinensis
CATCTTCAACCGAATACAAATTTTCAATGCCGGTAATAGTGCTGAGTGCCTTATAAAATTCAGGTGTATTGAGCGCCGCACGTAACTCCGAAAAAGAAGGATGAAAGTGATCAAATCCAGCACCTTCCGATTTATGCTCATTGAGTCCCTGATAGGTACGACTCATCTTATCAAGCCCCGGAAAATTCGCATGCAGCGTTTCGGCAAATGCTGGGTCAAGGAAATTATCAATGGCCAAATGTCGGTAGGGCAATCCGGCATTAAACTGCTCATGGAGATCCTGTAAGTGCGCAGGATCGAAAAAGGAAGATGGAATGCTGGTAGACATGCGTATGCGTTAGGATCGCAAATATACAGTTTGCCACGAAACCATCGCCTGTATTGAATGGCTCAGTTATGGACAAAAAAAAAACTCCCTCAGACGGTTTGCCGGAGGGAGTTTTTTTAAACGTATCTGATTAGAAATGGAAATTGATGCGCAAAGCACCAGAAGCCGTTCCTGTTAGGTTGCGGTCTGTATCCAAAGAAAAACGGCCACCTTTTCCGCCATCAATGGTTTGTGATCCGATTTCATTCGCTCCGTTGAAATTCACAGATTCTAAATCAGTAGAAGAAGCGCCAATGGTTGCAAACGTCAAGCCCCATCCAAATTCTCCGGCAATGGAGATTTTAGGGACAATGAAATATTCAACACCACCGAAACCACGCAACGTTAAACCGAAAATGCTACCATCTTTTACATCGGTTACACGCGCTGTGTTTCCATAAGTATCGCTCACAATGTTATCTTCTAATAAACCATCTTCGGACCAATCAGTTGAGATTGAACTTACGGAAGTGGAATCATTCAAGGCATTGCCGTATTCATACGAACGACCAGAGCTGCTGTATACAACCATTAGATCAGCTCCGTAATAACCTTGCAAACGCGTAGAACCACGGCGCCATTCCAATCCTCCTCCGAGACCAATGTTCATTCCTTTTTCCTTGTATGTATCTTCTACTGTCGCAGGAACAACTGGAAAAGTTGCCGCAGGAGCACCATGTTGAGCAATATTTGCTGTCCAGCTGTTGGAGTTACTTCCGATACGCAAAATACCACGATACGCCATTTTATCGGTCTTAAAATATTTACCGATAATCGTTTGGTTGGAATTCAGAAACTGCTGTGTAGGTGCTGAATTACCAGCAGAGCTCAGGAAATTCCCCATGTAATTTAAAAACGGCGTTGCATCTACACCAAATGACCAATCTCCTGCTTCCGGAAGATATGCCTCACCTTTTTTCGATGTCAACTGTGCTTGTGCTGTTCCAACTCCCAAGAGAAGAGCAGCCATTAATAACCCTTTTTTCATGTTTTTGATTATTGGTTTTAGCAAATTTTGTAAGTTTTACTAAAGATAATCAAACTGCATGAATAAGGTTTTGAACAGGCAATTGTTTGAAACCTAAAGGCGAAAAATAGATCAGAGAATGTTGATCTGTCGCGAAAAACCTTGTTCCAATGTAATAAAGGTCTCTGTTCGCTGGATTCCCGGAATGGGCTGGATCTTTTCATTCAACACAGACCGAAGGTGGCTCGTGTCCCGACAAAGCACTTTTGCAAAGATGCTGTATACACCAGTGGTGTAATGCAACTCCACAATTTCTGGGATGTCTAGCATTTGCTGACGGGCTTCCGTATACGCAGATCCCTTGTCCAGAAAAATCCCTATAAATGCACAGATATCGTATCCTATCACCACGGGATTGATGATTAGCTGTGAACCAATCACAACGCCCATCTCCATGAGTTTCTTCATACGAACGTGAATCGTTCCCGCCGAAACATCCAGTTGCTTGGCGATTTCCGTATACGGAACAACAGCATCATTCATCAGAATGGTCAGGATTTTCCGATCCAGCATGTCAATATCAGCCCCTTTACTCATAGCAGTTGTTAAACAGATTCAATCAGTATCCCTTTTCCATTAGAAAAGGAAGGCAAATATAGAACAATATTGAAGTATGTTCAACGAAACAAACAAATCCTTGGCATTTTGATAAAACACCTCCTCAAAGAAGCTGATGCAAAATTTTCTGGGTAAACCTCCTGCCATCAGCACGTTCAATCATAAGGATATAGGCTCCCGAAGGAATGTCCTCCATGTGTAACATCATACTATTGACTCCTGATGTTGCACGCAACGACACTATGCGTCCCGATACATCCATCAACCGAAAATTGGCATCCTGCTGAACTCCTTCCACTGTAATGGTGCCATTTCCTGGTTGTGGATAAATGTTCAAACCAGTCAACAATTCTTCCATCCCTAAAACTGAAAATGTAAACGGTGCAGAAATTCCTTCACATCCAGATGAATTGGTCACTCCCGCCGTATACACGCCGTTTTCAACAGGGGTAAAACTCGATTGCATAGCTCCCGGAATTTCAACTCCATTCAAAAACCACTGGTAAGACGAAAATCCTGTTCCTGCGCGTAACTGTGTTCCAACAAGTATAATGACCGGATTGGGAAGCGCATTGACTGCCACACTGGTTGATAAACTCACCGGACATCCACTAGCGGTGTTAGCGGTTACATTGATTGCTCCCGCTTGGGAAACCGTCAATTCATTGGAAGCAAGAATGCCATTCCAAAGCGGATCTGAAAATTGTCCGCTCAACGAGAGCACCGTTGATTCTCCTGCGCAAATACTCGTGCTGCCGACTAGTTGAAATCCAATCGGTGAAAAAATAGCCAGTAGTGTATCGCGTCCACGGCAACCTTCCTGACTTGATGCTGCCACGATGTAGGTACCGGATGTGGTGACGGAAACTGAAGCTGAAGTACCGATGGCTGTTGCTCCTTGATACCAAATAAATACATCGCCTGCATCGGCGGTTAATACCTGCGTGCTTTGCGGACAAAATGGAAGCGCATTGGCCGTGGTGATCGTCAGCGGTAACTGGCAATATTCTAGTTCGTATGCACCAATATCGGGACGAGAACCATAGGTGCGGGGCAAACTGTCGAGATCAAACAACGCCGGAGCAACAATGGCCGATGCCACACCGAGATCAATGCCCGGCGCATTGGCTGCAACATGATAATCGACACCAGAAAGTGTGAATGGAGCTTGAGAATTCAAACCCGGAAAAACGAATTGAGGATCCGCCGTCACAATGGCTGAACCATTTGAAAATCCGCCTTGTATAATACAATCGTGCGCATCGGCATTGGGATACATGGCCGACACACCTCCGTTGTCCCAGAAAATAGAATTCGCGACCTCAGTGAGTGTATTACACACAATCGGGCGTTCTGTTCCGGAGTTTTGATCCTGACGGTTTTGTGCAAAGGTGCAGTTTACAATTCCATGAGGCATGGTGTTGGAAATGGGCGGAATGTACATGATGGAAATCCGTGGCGCGTAATTTCCTACAACCAGCGAATTACTCATGAACATTGAATTGCCGGTTAAATGATAAATGGCACCGCTGTTTACTTCAGCACTGTTCCCATCAATAATGCAACGATCAATATACGTCACGCCTCCTGAAAGATACATGGCACCACCGTTGTCGCCTGCCATGTTGGACGTAAAACGGCAATCGGTTATACGCGCTGTACCACTGCGGATTTGAAGCGCTCCGCCAATACCATCAGTAAAATTGGACAGAAAAACACAGCGACTCAATGTGAGTGTTCCGCCGTTGTGCGTGAGTGCACCAGCTGCATCTAATGCAAAATTATTGATGAAGGTACAATTGGCTACTGTTGGAGAACTAGCACTGAGGTAAAGTCCACCAGCGAGGGAACTCGAATGTCCATCGGTAATCCGAAATCCATCCAGCCGGGTGAAACTTCCCACATTATCACCAAAAACAACATGAATACTGTTGTCGGTGGTGGATGATCCAACACCAATATTGCCACTAAGGGTAGAGGTATTCAACGTGTAATCACGTTCCGAAAGGACTGTTTCTGTTCCAGCAAAACCACCGTACAACCCAACACCGTTAACGAGAATAAATGTTGCAGAAGTGCTTGTTCCACTGGTTGGTTTGTAGGTGCCTGCGGCCACCCAAATTTCATCGCCAAAGGAACTGGCTCCAAGGGCATTTTGTAAATCGTTGAACGCATCAGTCCAGGTTAGACCAGTGTTGGCACCTGTAGCGTTGTCATTCACATACCAACGAGCTGCCTGTATTGGAACAATCGAGAGGAGGAAAAGCAGGGTAAAAAGGGATCGCATAGCTTTGGGTTTCTAAACGCGAAAATACCCAATTCCAGCAAATTCGTTTCAATGTTTTTCATTCCGAATCCGACGATCAAACCAAAATGTACCAAACGGAATAAAAGAAACAAAAAATGCCAAAACGGCTTTACCCAATGACCAGCGGCGGTCGGCCCAAACATGAATCAGCGTAAAACCGTAAAGCACAAACAGCAATCCATGAATCCAGCCCCCGAACTTCACCGGCAAGGGGAAATCAAATCCATATTTCAATGGCATGGCAATGAAAAGCAGAAATATAAACGACCAGCCTTCGGCCAAAGCCACAAAGCGAAAACGGTTAAGTGGAGAGTTGAGTTGCATGGTGCAAAAATCCTTAATTCTCCAACAAAGAAAATTATTCCAGCATTTATTTTTACATCATATTTCAAC
>CALQRR010000202.1 GCA_943333015.1 Chitinophaga pinensis
CGTTCTAGGGTTGATGGTTTCCAGTGGAGAATACTGCCTTACCGGAGGATGAGAAAAGCTGTAATATCCCTGATTAAACGTGTAGTCGGTGTTGTACCAGCCTTCGTAAATCTGCTCTCCTTTACTTCCATTGACATTTCGCTTGAAAATATCGAAATCGATGCCGTATTTATGGGTGTGAGAAGTCAGTTGCCAAATGTTCCAATAGCGAGTGGCACTTTGGTCGTAATCTGATGATGAGAAAACATGTGGTGTATTGTCGGCCGGTATGAAAATGTTGAGATCGGTGAGCAAATCGGAATACATTACTTCAATGGGTTCTGTCGTTGGCACTGTATAAACGTTGATGTATACTTCGGCAGCCAGCACTGAATCGAGGTCATAGTTTTTGAGGTGGAAATTCATATCGAGCACACTTCCCGTTGGCCACACATAAGCAGTTCCTTCGGGAAGATGTGTATCGAAGGAGATTTGCCAAGCGTTTACCAGAGTGGAGGAACTTCCGGAAGAACCGGATCCGTTGGTTGGATTTTGAAGACGCAATCCTTCTTGAAAGGATGCATCCTGACCGGGTAAAAATTTGTACAATAAGAAGTGATGGCTCTGCGGTGCCATGATCATCTCGATGCGATTCACATGAATATCTTCAGGAAGTTCGAGGTCGTATTTGATGAAATATTCAGCTTCCGACTGTGGTGCCAAAAATAGTTTACCCAAGTGCAATTGAAATGCTCCGGCTTCGGTAGGAACGGCAGGTGGTGTAGGGACACTGTTTATTCCACCAACAGTGTAGTACTCGTTTATCAGCGCGGTGTTAACCACATTGCCTGTGAGCGGCGCACCCTTGTAAATCCACTGCCGGATTAGCTCAATGTCTTGAGATTGTAATGGAGAACCCGTACCGCCATAATTGGGCATTGCGCTTCCTTCTTCTATGCCCGTAAGGCCCTCGGATGGATAGAGATTGTTGTTGCATTTGCGCATCAAGAAGCTGCGATCCGGATAACCCGGGCGAATGAGTTTGTGCCCTTTGGCCGCCGCGGCTGGATTGGTGGGTGTAATATTTACAATGCGGCTGTATACTTCCGAATCGGTGCCACTGAGGTTGAGGTTTCCACTATTGTCGGCGGTATTGTGACAGCCAACGGTACAGCTTGTTTGGAAGAGCGCGTTGATCTGCGTAAATGTGTTTTGTGCAGACAAGGCTGAGGTCATGGCCGACAGCGCAAGGAGAAGGATTCGTGTATTCATCGGGTTGAGTTAATCGTATGATTCAAATCGGATGTGTTTTTTATCGGGTACTAATTCTTGCAAGTGTTCGCGGGCTTCTTTCAACATAGCAGCCCATCCGCAAAGGTAAAAAAGATGGTTGCCTTGTTCGGGAAAAAGTTCTTTGTACACATCGTGCACGTAACCGCTTCGACCATGCCATGCTTCTCGGGAAAGCACGGGTATGTATTTGAAGCTTGCTTTTTCTTGTTGTAATTTTTCAAATTCCTGATGATACAGCAGATCTTTTTGGCTGCGCACACCGGCTATGAGTGTTATTTCCTGATGAGGTTTATTCTGCTGAAAAATATCAAGAATCATCGACCGGAACGGGGCAATGCCGGTGCCGGTACAAATGAAGCAAACACGGCGGTTGAGGTCTTCGTCGAGGCGGAATTTACCAAGTGGTAAAGTGGTTTTGAGAAACGAGCCTTTTTTTACCTGTTGAAAAAGATACTTGGTGCCGACGCCCTGGGGATTAATGACAATGAGTAATTCCAGGATGTTATTGGTTGATGGAGGGGAGGCAATCGAATAGCTGCGGTTGGTGTATTTGCTGTCGATGGGAAGATCGAGCATCACAAACTGGCCTGCATGGAAATCCAACTTCACCTCCTGTGGATACCGCAAGAAAAAGCGTTTCACCCCCGGTGCTTCATCCAGAATATCGATTACCTCGCAGTCGTAATAGGTGTAAGCCATGCGAATACAAGATACTTAAATATCTTCTACCACACGCTAATGTGCAAAGCCGATTGGGCCATTGTATGCATCCGTTAAATTCACTTGCTGGATCATGGAACAATCATGAGCAACGGGACTTTTATTACGTCGTTCCCATTCTTTCTAAAATGGGAGAAGTTTAGAACTAGTTAATAGGAAGTTCCTTAGTATACTCTGACTTTACGGTATATAGATGTGTTTTTTTCTCTGGTGGCATTGTTCGAAAGATGATGTCCCATAGAGGAGTACTCACGCCAAAGGCTTTGTCGGGATATTTGTAATGATGCAGGGAATGGTGGCGCCAGAAGAATGCAAAACGTTTGTCGGGGCGTTTGATGTGGACATAAAAATGAATATTAGCATAGGCCAAATACCCAAGGATGAAACCTGCTAAAAAGACTGCAGCATGCGCTCCCAGGAGAAGGTAAAAAGCAGCTCCGAAAATCAAGATGTAGAGCGTTCCCGGAACCGGAGGCATGAAGACCCATTTTTCTTCCCGCGGATTTTCGTGATGCACCCCATGCATGATATACGCAAACCGCTTTATTGCAGCAGAATCACCTGTGATATGGAAGAGATACCGATGCAACAGGTATTCGAATAATGTCCATGAAAATAGTCCTGCAAACCCAACAGCTACAGTGACAAACCAACGCTCCTCCGGAAGTAGTTGTGCGTGAATATATAGGAGCAGGATTGTATACACTAAGACATATGATACGGTAAGGGGGCGGTTAGTTGTGGCCAATAATTTTAGTAGAGGATTTTTAAAGAGTTCTTCGGTGGGAGCGGTTGTTGTATCCATGACAGTATAGCTAAATAACTACTCGAAGATAAATAACGAAAGCTTGATAAATGGATATCTATTATTAAAATAGTATAAAAAATATCTTCGTGTCGATGAGCTGGAAGGATTTAATTTTTGATGGAGTAACGCTAAACTATTTTAGTTCAAATCTCAAAAATGTATTTTATTAGGATAAAAATTATAATGAATACTAACTCTCATATTGCATATATAAACTCTTTGTTTGTTAAATTTGGATGAAAGTGAAAAATTAATTCAGTAATCTTGTTTAGGAGTAACCTGAAAATCCTTAAGAGTAAGGCAAACATTTTAAATAAATAACATGAATAAAACATTACCCATTTTGTTTTTTGTTTTCTCGTTGTTCTTGACCAGCTGCTCAAAACAATTACTCGTTTCATCGGGCGCAAGAGACAATAAGCCACTCATTTTTAACAATGAATACAAGACTGAAAGCCTTAAGGAAATTGAAGAAAGTGGCTCTGCATTTTGCGGGATACCTTCATTCAAAAAAAACAATAAAAACAACCATAAGAACGGTTTCTTATTTACATTCAATGGTGTCGAGTTAGGGAAAACAAAGCGTATTTTACCTATTCTTACAATGATTGGATATACCGGAATCTTAACTTTTGGAATGAAGAGAATTGCCGGTGAAAAAACAGTGCAAGGGGATTTATTATATAATATTAATAATACTCCGGTTTATGCGACTGAATATAAAAGTCGACTTGGACTTGCACCTTCTTTTATATTAGCATTACCTATTGCTGGTATTCTAAATAATTTTACTTGGAGGAATTCTGCATTAAGTGGAGCTTCATCAACGGTTAGTTATCGGTTGATTAATGAAAATCCTACTGTAGATGTATTTGTATATCCCAAGTATGATATCCAAACGAAGAATGTTTTTTCAAATCCAGGTTTCAATTTAAAATACCTTTGGTTTCAAGATGCTACAGTGAAGGCAAATGTGAGTGGAGCTACTTTAATTAGGAAATAGGTCACTGGTTTATCTGTTTTTTTTGGTTTAACCGAAGTTTTTCTTTCATGAGAAACTTCGGTTTTTTTATTTGACTGATTTTGAATTGAAACACAAAGACAAATAGAAAATGTTAGAGCACTTCTAGAAGATTAATGCTCTTCACAGATCATGGTTTAAATAATAAATGCGTCAACATTATAATCTCTTTCAATTGTATGAAATATAAAATTCAAGACCAAAATGCTGCATGAGCGATAGCAGTGGCAGCCCGCACGGCGTGGGCGCAACACGATTTTTGAAAACGGATGGTGGGTGTTTCGGGATGTGGTTGGACCAAGGAAACGCGCCGGAGGACTACAACGGATAGCGCGACCCAGACAAGGCTGTGCCCGTATTCATTTATCCGTTGGATGTTATTACAGATTAGAAAAACATGGCGCGAAACGCGATGGACAGCCTTGGACGGGGCATGCCCAAAATCGAATTAGACGAAATCAGTGTTTATCACCGGCGGCAATGAGGGCGGTATGTTTGGCGAGTGTGCGCAAGGCAAAAAGCAAACTCAGGAAACAGAAAACAGCACCGAGTAAAAACGCAGCACCGGGAAAATAAAACGGGGCATCGGAGGCAGTAAAACGGGCGAATACATTGGTCATCATGACAGGTCCGACAATGGAGGTGAGGCTGATCAGGCTCGTGAGGGCGCCTTGCAGTTCGCCTTGTTCGGAGCCGGGTACTTGTGCCGACATAATGCCTTGCAATGCCGGGCCGCAGATTCCGGAAAGGCAATAGGGAATGAGAGCAGCATACATCATCCAACTTTGATTGGCAAAGGCGAAACAGGAAAGGCC
>CALQRR010000203.1 GCA_943333015.1 Chitinophaga pinensis
ACCGAACAGCTGCTCTACAACTTCACAAAAAACACGGGCGATACCATTCGCTTTTACAGGCCTATTGGTGATTTCAACCAGGGCGTGTTGCCGCAGTATGTGGTTGGAAAAGTGTATAAAACCAATACCGTTATCCTAAATGGCATTTCCCGCAAACGGCTGTACATACACGATCCGTATATGGTAGATATGTTGCCGGCTCAAGCGCTGAGTCAACTCGACCCGCAAGCCGATGTTTGGATTGAAGGCATCGGTTCCAAAACAGGACTCTTTTCCCGCATGCCCGAATGGGGCGTGGTGGGCCCTCAACCTTATTTACTCACCTGTGTCGACCTCAATGGTTCTTCCCTTTATGCGTTCAACAGCGGCTATCCGGCCAGTCCGCAAGATCCGTGTTTCATCATTCCTCCCGATGGTTCGGGTAGCGGAAGCACGGGTGGTGGTGGAACAGGCGGCAGCGACAGTCTGATTCTTCATCTTTCCCAATCCCTTCCATCCAGCATCCTGCTTTTTCCAAATCCGGCAAAAGACCAGCTTACTCTTTCGCCCGTTAAAAACATGCGTAGCACTGTAACGGTGTATAAATCGGATGGCAGTTTTATCTATGCCTTTGAAAAACGTCCGGTAGACTTAATGCTCAAACTAGATGTTTCGGCTCTGCCCGCGGGCTTGTATCGAATCAGACTGCAACAAGGGGAAACCAACAACTGGCTGCGTTTTGTAAAAGAATAAAAGCCGGTTTCAGCCCCGTGCAGTCCGGTTTCTTTCTGAGGGAAGACGCGTTTGGCTTAGTGTATCGTTCGCGTGTGCGGCTAAAAGTTGAATGTTTTCTTGGAGCTGAGCCCGTAAAAATCGGATTTCCTCTTCCAAGTGTATGATATAGGTATCATCCAAATCTACTTTCATTTTATCTGAATCTGTTGGGTCAAACAAATCACTCAAACTGATTTCAAATGCTTGGGCTATTAACTCAAGACGTTGGACGGTGAGGGGCGAAACACCCCGTTCGAGCCGGTGATAACTGGAAGTGTCAATACCTAAAAAAGAAGCTACATATTCTTGTGAGAGGTTCTTCTGCATGCGCAACTCACGGATCTTGTCGGTAATTTTCATAATGGATCATAAGGATTAATAGTGTCGCTAATATAATATTTAGGGCGTTATGTCGACTTGCGCGAGACGAAATTGTTTTGCATGTGGCGCAAAACAACAAATGGCAATTGCATTCTATGTTTGTAAAACAATCGCAATCGCCATGAAGTAAGTCACCAAGGGTTTTGCAATTCCGGGAGGAATCATAAAACCGGCAGCCACGTTCGCCTCACCACTGTGGAAACGATATTCAACTATTAAATAAAATTATACCTAAGATTATGAAAACGATTAAACTATTCATTATGCTGCTTTTAGCAGCTTTCTCTGAAATAAATGCCAATACGATTCTTATAGACGCTCCGGATGAAATGGGCTGCTATGTAGAAATGTCGCCGTGTACACTTCGATTTAGATTTTGTTATGTAGTTACAGGCTGGATTGGTAAAGGATCGCCATGTAAAGAACTTTCCCTTGCGTGTATTAAAGTTGACCAATGTGAACGCGCAGCGAATAACGATTTAAAGGATGTCAGCTCCGATAAAAGCAAGTTAATTTTTGAACGTACCGGGAACAATGAGATTTCCATCAGTTATTTAGCTAGCGAGGTTACATCAGATTATTTTCTAGTGGAAAAAAACTATACCCTACCAAGTTTAATCAGTAATGAATTAGGCGAGCGTTCGATTGCCATTGTGGCGGGAAAATATTTGAGCGTTAAAGATCCAGCAGGGTTTTGGACAACGCGCTTTAAAATTGCTTTTTAATCACCTGTGCGTGTATGTTAACAGCTTAACATACACGCACTCATTTATATTCTATGTATAAATATCCTGTTCACTTGTCTGCTTTCATTTGCATAATAATGATGTCATCCTGTGTTCGATTAGTCTTATTGGCAAAAGGAGGACACATGCCACGACTAGAGGCCAATCATACGATTTATCAAAGTGGTAAAACAATTAAAATTGACAGTACTGAACTGCTTGTGGTGAAGGAGGAAATATTTAATGCACGCCATTATGGGTTGATAAACAAATTGGCCCTTTTTGATTCCGCCGGATATTCCATAGACGTCTTTACGAATTCAGAAAATCCGCAGTGTAAAAGCAATTCTTTGAGCGCTATTATGGGGTTTGGCAAAGTATCTTACTTCCCGAGGGATAGTAATCTTACGTTTTCCAAAGAGGCGAGTCGGTGGGAATATCTGCATTCAAAAACACCGTATAAATTAGCCTCCAAAAAGAATTGTGACTATACCGTTGTATATTACTGGAACTCCTTTACAGGAAAATATTTAAACCATGAACACATCCTTGAAATTCAAGCGAGCATTGATAAAAACCCCGACATCCGTTTTGATTTAATTCTTGTGAATGAAGATTACCGGGAAGGAATGATCTTGGAAAAATAATCGGTTAAATTGATGATTCCCTTCATTGAATTTCATTGATATACATCAAGTTTCTTCGGATGTATTTGATCATCTATTAACCATCCTTAAACCTATCCAATGCATCATGCTCCGCCTAACTCTTATTCTGCTGCTTTTGCATGCAGGGCATTTCTTGGCGTATGGACAAAAACTTAACCCGAATTCACTCCAGTAAGCAAAGTCAATATTGAAAATACGTTGTGCCCTCGAAAACATCGATTCTTCATGCGTCCGATTCATTCGTCCAGAATTCCTTCTTGCGTCTATTCAAGATGCATACTGCGCGCTCCAGTTGTACAACCCGGATGGATTTCTGGTTCATCAACAAACAAAAGCAGACGTTAGCGAGATTAATCAATTACGTTTACTCATCAAAGGGAAAAGCAGCGACATCAAACTCTGCAGCGACAGTTCCAAGAACATCGCTCTTGAACAAGAACGTTGGACAGATAATCCTTCAAAAAGAGTTGATACGTATCCTGTAAATCCTTGGATTATTGTCTGCTTCTGGTCGCAACATTCAGCCGTTGAAACGCAACGTTCGCGAATGCGAGCACTTCTCGCTTTGCAACACCAACTCAATAAAATACCGGTAGAAGTCCAATTCGTCAATCAGGATTACCTCCACTAACCCGTTCCGGTTGATCAGGCGTTCCGTTTTTTCTCACGCCAGAACTATCAACCATGAATTCGATCTCTCTGATTATCCTCAATCTTATGATGTGTATCCAGGTTCTTGGACAAGAAGATCCCTGCACATTTGTAAGAAAAGCCGCTGTTAGGAAAGATTCAGCTGTTTCCAGTAAAACAGAGCCTCAAAAACGATATATCAATCTTGCACTTCAAGCCTCTGTTTTAAAGCTAAATAAAACCAATGAATCCCGAACTCCGGTCTGCAAAATATCAGCATCTTCCATCTTTCAAGCGCGCTTTGAATCTAAATCGGCGAAGTGGAATAAGTCATTTGAAATGTATGATGAAACCGGATTCAATGGCATTGCCGACAGCCTGTTTCAAATGGACAAAGACATGTCACGAATGAAAATCAGCATGAGCCCAACCGGGACCCAAGCCATTCGTTTGGAAATAAATAGCAGTATTCAAAGTCAGAAACTTCCCGGATTTACCCTGAAAACGGACTCGATTGGGCAGTCGGGCAGAATCAAAAGCGCTGGATTTATGTCTCCTGGTTCTTTGCTGCTCAACGGAGGAATTGCCTGTTCTCCGGGTTCGTTGGGCAAACTGGAACTCGGTCTCGCATCGGGGAGAATTGTTTGGGTGCTCGATAAACAGCTGTATACCAATCAGCATCTTACTGAAATAGCAGGAGTAGAATTGGGGAAGGGATATAAAATAGATGGTGGTTTCAACCTGCAATCACGGCTTGAAAAATCGCTGGGAACACACTGGCGTTGGGAAAATGCAAGCAACTGGTTTTACCCCATTCATCCCAAAGGGAACATGGAAATACAATTCCGAAATGCCATTTTCTGGAAACCATTTTCAACTATCCAAGCATGCTTTCGGTCCACGTATACGTATGATGATAACCGCTGGCCACCAGGTTTGTGGTCAGGGGAATTTTCTCTCGGGTATGTATTTGAACGAAAGCCTTAGTTTCTGATGGCTGCAACACCGGGCAGCTCAATTCCTTCCATGTATTCGAGCAATGCTCCTCCTCCGGTACTTACATAGGATACCTGATCAGCAATACCAAACTGATTCACCGCCGCTACCGAATCGCCTCCGCCCACGAGTGAGAAGCTGCCATTTTTTGTCGCTTCAACAATGGCCATAGCTACCTGACGGGTACCGCTTTCAAACGCTTTCATCTCAAAAACGCCCATCGGCCCGTTCCAAAGGATGGTTTTACTGGCCTTGATCACTTCCGAAAACTGAGCAATGGTTGCTGGTCCAATATCCAATCCCATCCAGCCATCAGGTATCGAGGTAACGTCGGCAGTTTTGGTGTTTGCATCAGCCGCAAATTTATCGGCAATTATGGCATCCACGGGCAGGTGAAATTCCACGCCCATTTCTTTGGCCTTTTTCAAAAGTTCCAATGCCAGATTCAATTGCTCATCTTCCACCAGCGAAG
>CALQRR010000204.1 GCA_943333015.1 Chitinophaga pinensis
ATCCATTATGCACCGTACTACAATCCAATAGATTAGAGTATTTAAATGGCATTTCAGATGCATCAACAAGATACAGCATCGGGCATTGAGAAGCCAGTTTTTTATCAACAATCAACCTGCACGGACTTGTATAAAACCTTAAAATTCAAGCCGCGATTTTCGGGATTTGTCGAAATGACAATCAATCAGCACACGTGTATTTTTTACCCTGGTGTCGTCCTGGAGCAGCGAAGTAAAAAACATGCGTTTCCATCAACAGAAATTCGCTACTGAAATTTGGGTAGTGTGTGGAATAGAAAAAAGAGATGAAAACTGCGTCCTCGGAAACAATCGGTTATCCTAAAACCAGATCAAATAGCTGGCAACTGAATTTTAAACATTGTTCCTACACCGGGAGTTGATTCCAGCTCGATAGTCCCCTGTAATTTCTGAACAGCGTCTTTCACATTGGAAAGTCCCAGGCCATTGCTATCGCTGCGATCCCCCAGCTTATAATACGCATCAAAAATACGACTGTGGAACTCAGGTGGAATACCTATACCATTGTCCTCCACCTGAATCTCCACTAATAATGGATATTCGGTGCAGTTAACTTTGACAAATCGTTCTGATTTATCTGGATCGGAATATTTAATCGAGTTGGAAATCAAATTACTCAATATCACACGCAAGTGCGCAGGATCTGAACTGATATGAACCTTTTCATCAACTTCGTTCATAAACTGGATGGATTCTCCACCTTGCGCAAACCGTAATTCATCAATCACATCCTGCACATGCTCTCGTAAATTAACAGGCACAGTAACAACCTGTCCGCGGCTTCGCAATGAAGCAATGATATCGTTGGTAAAGGTCTCGAGCTTTTTCAGGCTCTTCTCCATCATATCGAGGTACGTTACAAACTCAGCTGGATTCTTTTCCTCACGGGCCAATGTAATCAGTCCGCTAACCGAATTCATCGGCGCCTTCAAGTCGTGCGATAGAATTTTCACCAAACGATCAAGCTCCTTGTTGTTGTTCTCAATCTCAATAAACTGACCACGAAATTTCTCGTCGGCCATTTTACGTTCGGTGATGTTCATCATACTTACGCAAGCACCAAGCACTTTCTTGCTTTCATCCGAAACAGGACTTAAACTGATGCTATACCAATGCACCGATGTTGGCGAGAAACGATAGGCCATTTCCCACTGAACCTGATTGTCCTGCATGGCTTCGTTAAACTTCTCCGTAAACGTATCCCGAACATCCGAAAGTAAATAGCCCGTGAAAGCTGAATTTTCGGACAGCTCTTCGCCCATAAGCTGAATGTTTTGCTTATTGGCAATGACATTGAATGCCTTGATTCGCTGAGCACTGTCGAGTAGAACAATACTCTGGTTCACATTATTGAAAATGGAATTGAGCATCGCCACGGTTTCCTTCTGCTTTTCGCTGAAGTAGCGGCTTTGCGTAATGTCTTTACACACGCGGATGATCCCAACCACATGTCCGTTTTCATCATATAGATGGGAAGCCTTGATATCGGCCCAAACAATTAAGTCTCTTTTGGTAATGAGGCGTGTTTCCCATTGAGAAATACGTCCTGTAAGGATTTCATTTTGTTCCGCCCGCACTTTGGGTTTATCCACTTCTGCATAAAGCTGATCGAAATTCTTTCCTACGATCTCATTCCGTGTATATCCGAAACTCAGTTCTGCTCCTTCGTTCCAATAAGTGATGTTGCCTTTGCGGTCGGTCACAAAAATGGTATCCCGAACGTTTCGAAGAACGCCTGCCTGAAAGAGCATCTCTTCCTGGACATGACGCTTTTCAGTAACATCATCGGCCAGAACCAGATAACACGGCTCGCCATCGAGTTCCGTTTCCTGAACACGACATTCGACCGTGACAATGGTACCGTTCTTCCGAATATGGTGAAAAACTTCGGCCGCACTGTAATCATTTTGACGGTCCCGAATCATGTTTTTCAGCGTGTCGACCTCCTCCGGTGGATGTAGATCCGACACCTGCATGTTTAAGAACTCCGCCTCCGAATAGCCAAAACGATCAATAGCCGATTGATTGACCTTTAATATTTGTAAACTATTCTTCGCCCGAATATACATCGGGATGGGATTATTCTCGAAGAGTTGCTTATAGGAAGCCTGACTCTGTCGGATTAATTCCATACTCGACTTCCGCTCAATACTATACAGCACCGATTTGGCGAGCAACTTCTCTTCAAATTCCCCTTTAACAAGGTAATCTTGAGCGCCATTCTTGACCGCCTCGTGTGCAAACTTTGTATCGTTGAGTCCCGAAAGAATTAAGATCGGAATGGCCGGATTGACACTATTAAGACGAACAAATGAATCGAATCCATAGGAATCCGGAAGGGAAAGATCGAGCAGAATTACATCCGGCACACGGGTATTTACAGCATCGATAGCATCCTGCAATGAAGTCACGTGGATGATTTCTTTCGAGAAATCACGAATCTCGTTCAACATCTGCTGAATCAGCAGAAAATCGCCGGTATTATCTTCCACAATGAGAATCTGCAGTCGCTGTGTTTTCATAATCCTCCCCGTTTACACGTATATATGACGAACCCGAAATCATTCCTTGGAAGGAAACCGGGAGGATATATATCTGAGGATTTGAAATCCACAAACCAAACGTGTATGCGTTTCTTCATTCTTCTGATTGACAAAGCCCTTACGCGAGTTTACACAAGAAGGTTTCGATTTTAATAACCTAGTCAGGCATTGGTATCATTAAGTCAACTGAATTACACAACTCAAAAAAAACGAATTGTATATTTTCGAATCAAATTTAATTGTATTTTCATCAAATAAAGTCATTTTCTGAAAGGAGGCCGGCAAATGATAACAACTGCGATCAGTTTATATGAACAACTTTTTGACCAGGGGCTCATTCCGCGCTGTCTGATCAGAATAGAGGGAGAATTTGTTTTAACAAACGAAGCATTTCGCAAAATTTTCAACTTACGCGGAACACATTTCGAGCTTCAGAGTCAAAATTTATTTGACGTTTTAGCAGGTGTGACAGGAATTCATCGGGATCTTATTCGGAAAGACCAGCTTTTCTTTTGTGAAAGTGAGAAAGTATCTGATGGCAAGATTAACATTGTACTGAAAGATGGTTCGAAGTTGAAATTGGACTACCAGCGCAGTCGGATTGAGCTGGAGGGCATCCCGATGCTCTCCTATGAATGGCAGGATGTTACCGAAAAAACAGAATACCGTAAAAGTCTCCGCAGCACCTACGAGCGCTTGCAATTGGCCGCATCCATCAGCAATTTGGGAATTTGGGAATACGACTTCGAAAATAAAGACTGGTACCTCAATGACCGAATGCTTGCGATATTTGGTATTTCGCACAGCGACCAATCGCAACTCACGCAGCAATTGATTGCTGCTGTTGATGTGAATGACGTAGAAGAACTGAAAGAGAAATGGATCCTAAACCGTGTTCAAGGAGGTCGATTAGATATTGAGTTTCGGATTCACGTTCCCGGTCAAGGCATCCGAAACATTCATTGCCTTGGGAAATGTTTGTTAGATGTTAGACACCAACCTTGGAAGTTTGTCGGAACACTGGAAGACATCACCCGCCAAAAACAGGATTCTCAAGCGCTAATACTCGACAGAAATAGAATGCGTTCCTTGGTGGATGCACAAAATTCCCTGCTAATACGGATTGATAAAAGCGGTACCGTTGTTTTTAGTAATCTAAGTTTTAATCATTACTTCGGCGTTGAGGTGCTTTGCTCACAAAGTATCTGGCTTTCCCCCTTTTTATTAGCCGAACAACGCGATTTGCTTCAAAAAGCCGTCCTACAGTGTTTCGCCGAACCCGGAAAGTCACACATCTTGTTGCTGCAACTAAAAAATGCCCAAGGCGAATACCGGCTTCAGGAATGGGAATTGGCGGGCATCGTTAACCATGCTGGTGAAGCAGATGAAATTCAAGGCATCGGAAGGGATGTCTCCGAACAGCAAGAGCTGAACAACAGGATTCAGGAAGCACACAGCAACATCGAATCACTGATCAATAACTTCAATGAAGTCAGCATCTGGTCGATTGATGCAGACTATAAACTGACCGCCTGCAATGATCACTTTATTGCGGAACACTATACTTATTATGGGAACAGGGCTAAAAACGGAGATAACCTCTTAGCCCTATTTGCCCCTAACAAGGAACACTATACGTTTTGGAAAGGCCTGTTTGACCGCGTACTTTTGGGAGAACAGTTTGAGATGGAGATGGAAATAGGCGAACATGTGTTCAATGTCAGCTTCAATCCAATTTATGTTTTAGGAAAAGTGACCGGTGCTGCCATCTATGGCATGGACATTACTGAATCAAAGCAGGCTGTAAAAGCGCTAAAATTCAGTGAGGAGCGTCTGAATTTCGCCATTGAAGGAAATCAATATGGCGTTTGGGATTATGATGTTTTGAAAGACAATCTCTATTTCTCAGGTTCTTGCAGAGCTATGCTGGGCTACGACCACAACGATTTGGGTGGAAAACTGATCAATTGGTCGGATATAATACATCCCGGAGATATTGAAAACGTTACTGCTATTCGGAGAGAAGTATTGCTCGG
>CALQRR010000205.1 GCA_943333015.1 Chitinophaga pinensis
AATGAGCCGCTTCACCATCGATTCGCTCACGCAACAAATGGTGGATGACACACTTGTTCCTTTCGTTAAAACAATCAGCCGGGTAAGTCGCTTTGCGGATGGTTCCATCGAAGAACAGCAGTTGCCCATTCAGTTTCCCGAATTCCTCGGTTCGAATATGGAATTTATCCCGGCATCAGGTGTTCCATTGTTGATGAATGCAATTGTTGATGTAAATAAAATGCAGGACACCAGACAGCTTGCGGGATATCTCGTGGGAGGAATTGTAAGTCCGATGCCCAACATCAGCAGCATCGATCCCAGCATGAGCTCCGCCAACACATCGGTTTATACCGTTTACATTGCCCGAAATACCAATGATACAGACATTGTTACCCAAACACTGGAAGCCAATTTGCCTTTAGCGTCGTTTGCCTGTTCTCCCAATCCAGCGGTCGAAAACACCCAACTCAAACTTCACCTGAAAGCTGCCGGAACGGTTCAAATCGCCGCCTACACGCGCAAAGGTGAACTGGTGCAACTCATCAATAATAAAATGTTGGCCGCCGGTCATCATCAAATCGACTGGAATACTTCAGAACTTGCTTCTGGGGTGTATTATGTCCGTGCCCGGATGAACGGTGTTTCCAAAGTGCTTTCTATTCTCGTTAACCCATAAAAAAACCATGAACCAAATCCGCTTACTTGCCATTGCCCTTTTAGCCAGTTTTTCAACGCTTTCAGCTCAACAAATCGACACACCTCGCCCGAGCCCAATCGGAACGGTATCTCAAAAATTCGGACTATCCGAATTCACCATCACTTATTCTCGTCCCAGCGCACAAGGCCGCAAAGTTTTTGGCGATGTTGTGGCCATGGATAAACTATGGAGAACAGGTGCCAACATGGCAACCGTACTAAAAGCCAGTGACGAATTCAGCATTGCTGGAACAAAAATCCCCGCAGGTGAATATTCCCTTTTCGCCATTCCAGGTAGCACCGAATGGACCATCATCCTTAATAAAACGGCGAAGCTTTCAGGCACCAGCGGCTATAAAGAAGCCGATGATCAAATCCGCTTCAAAGCAAAACCAGTGAGCATCACACCAGCTGTTGAAACGTTTACAATTGGGTTCAATAACCTGCGCGACAATGCCGCAAGCATCGAACTTAGCTGGGAAAACACCCGAGTTTCCTTTGATGTCCAAGTCGAATTTGACGCCCGTGTGATGAAGCAAATTGACGAAGTCATGTCTGGCCCAACTGCCGGTGCATACAATTCGGCGGCTTCCTACTATTTCAACAACGGGAAAGACCTCAACAAAGCACTCGAATACATCAACAAAACCATAGAAAAAGGTGGCGAGAAATACTGGATTCTTAGTCTCAAGGCGCAAATCCAGGCGGGTTTAAACGACTTCAAAGGAGCTGTTGAAACCGCAGAAAAGGCCAAAGCACTTGCCATTGCCGACGAAGATGATGCGTACACCAAAATGAACACCGACCGCATCAACGAATGGACACCCAAAATTCCTGCTGGCAAAAAAGGCAAGAAATAATCTTCCTTCACACCATTGAAAGATCCCGGCTAGACCGGGATTTTTCATTTATACGCACCACATCTCCATTCAAAATAAAACAATAAAATGTTGTGGGCGGTGGGCAGGCTTTCGCTGCAAGGCATACGCATATTCGCCAACGATATGCGAGCAAAACAATACAACCGATAGCTGTAAACATCCCGGTATGCCTTTTCTCTCAATCCTTACCGCTCGCGTTAAGGAGAATCAGCGGGGAAATGTCAACGTTCAGGTTGGTTCATCCTCCAGATTCATCCGCATTCAATCCGAGATTTAATCCAACCATCACCCAAATTGACCAATGAAATAATCCAACCATCTACAGTCCTTTCCCTACTTTTACACCAATCTCTTTGTATGCGCCAACGAATCATTCTTTTCATCCTACTTCTTGTCGCCACTGGTATTCACGCGCAGGAACCTCAACCACCTAAATTGATCATTGGCATCGTCGTGGACCAGATGCGTTTCGATTACCTCTATAAATACTGGTCAAAATTTGGAGAAGGTGGATTTAAGCGTCTGGTAAACGATGGCTTTCAGTGTAAAAACCTGCAATACAATTACGTCCCTACCTATACCGGTCCCGGACATTCCTCTATCTATACCGGCACTACGCCTGAGCGGCATGGCATCATCTCCAACGATTGGTACAACCGCGAAAAAAACAGCAGCATTTATTGCACCGATGATGCGACAGTAAAAACCATCGGCAGCGAGACCGTAAAAGTGGGCCAAATGTCTCCACGAAACCTGCTCAGCACAACCGTTGGCGATGAATTACGCATTGCCAAAAACATGCGCTCACGGGTATATGGCATTGCCCTAAAAGACCGTGCAGCGATACTTCCTGCTGGGCATATTGCCAATGGCGCATATTGGTTTGATGGTGAAAGCGGCAACTGGGTGAGCAGCAGTTTTTACACCACTGAACTTCCTGCCTGGCTTGTAAAATTCAACAAACAGCAAAAAGGACGCGCCTACCTTTCTCAACCCTGGAAAACCTTCTTGCCCATAGAACAATACACCGAAAGCCTGCCCGATAAAACACCCTACGAAACACCATTCAAAGGCACGACTTCGGTCAGCTTCCCGTATGATCTGAGCAAGCTTATGGCCAGTAACGGCGGACAAAATCTCATCCGATCCACCCCGTTTGGAAACAGCTTCACCAAAGACCTCGCGTTGGAGCTTCTCCGTCAGGAAAAACTGGGCAAAGGTGCATTCACCGATATGCTCTGCCTGAGCTTTTCATCGACCGATTATATTGGACATCAATTTGGGACAGACGCTGTTGAAACAGAAGATGTGTACCTCCGTTTGGATGCAGATCTGAAAATCCTGATCGATTCTGCAGAAGCAGCAGTTGGGAAAGGAAACTTGCTCCTATTTCTTACCGCCGATCATGGTGGTGCTACTGTTCCATCGTACCTCATGGATCTCAAAGCACCGGGCGGATATATGAATTACAGTCCGTTGGAAGATTCGATCAAAATCTGGCTAAAAAAAGAAACCGGCCTTGATAATGTATCCCTTGGAATTTTCAATGATCAAGTGTATTTCAATGAAAATGCCCTGCAGGCTTCCGGTAAAAAAACGTCTGAGCTGGAACAATTCTTAGCCGATAAACTCCTTCAGTTCAACGGCGTTCACAGTGTGATCACGGCATCTCAACTCAAAAAAAATGAATACACTACTGGCACCAATCATTTCGTCCAAAAAGGCTTTCACCCCAAACGTTCCGGCAATGTGATCATCACGTTAGAGCCTAACTGGATGGAATACCACAATACTGGAACAACGCACGGATCGCCGTACAATTACGACACACGCGTACCGATGCTCTGGTACGGTTGGAAAGTAATGCCCGGTGAAACAGCTGCGCCCTATCACATCGACGATATTGCTCCAACCATCAGCTGGATGCTCAACATTCCGTTTCCCAATGCAACCTCCGGAAATCCGATCCCGGTGCCATTACAACATTGATTATGCATCAACTTGTTTATGAAATTGGCTGGTCCAATCCAAGCTCGCAGCTTATAGAAATTACGTTTTCGGTAAGCGGCAACACTTCTCCGCAGGTAAATCTTCAGTTGCCCTCCTGGCGTCCTGGTCGTTACGAATTGGGGAATTTCGCTAAAAACATCTGCCATTTCAAGGTGGAAGATGCACACGGCAATCCCCTTCCATTTGAAAAACGAAGCAAAGACAATTGGGTTGTTGCCTGCGGGAATCTATCCGAATTTCGGGTAGTATACTCCTACTTCGCTGCCGAACTCAACGCCGGCTCAAGTTATTTGGATCAGGAACAGCTGTATGTAAACCCTGTTAACTGTTGCATTTATATTCCGGAACGGATGCAGGAATCCTGTCTGCTAAAACTAAAAGTGCCCGCAACGTATCAGGTTGCCACCGATTTGCCCAGTGGAGATAGTCCATTTAGCTATGTGTGTGAAAACTTCGACCGCCTAGCAGATGCACCTTTAATCGCTTCTGCAAACCTTCAGCATGCCGAATTTGAAGAATCCGGGCACGTGTTTCATCTCTGGTTTATGGGCGATGTGCAGCCTGACTGGATTCGCCTCGAACACGATTTCCGACGTTTTTGCAAGGAGCAAATTCAAACCATGGGTGCATTGCCGGGTAATGCATTTCACTTCCTGTTTCAAATTCTCCCTACAGCATTTTACCATGGCGTTGAACATACCTTTAGCACGGTATGCGCCTTAGGTCCGGGAAACAAAGTATTTAATACAGAGTTTTACGATGAACTTTTAGGCGTGAGCTCCCATGAACTTTTCCATGCTTGGAATGTAAAAACCATCCGTCCGTCCGAAATGGCGCCGTATGATTTCACCCATGAAAACTATAGTCAAATGGGTTGGGTATACGAGGGAATCACCACATGGCTCGGCGATCAATTCCTGTTGCGCTCCGGTGTTTTCGACAGTCAACGCTACTTACAAACACTCAACGATAAACTCAAACGGCATTTCATCAGTTACGGACGTTTCAATCAACCCGTTGCAGAAGCCTCATTCGACACCTGGCTCGAT
>CALQRR010000206.1 GCA_943333015.1 Chitinophaga pinensis
AAAGCATAGAGAATGACCTTTTTGCACGCGCTTTCATTTTTCGAATTGCTGATAAGACGGTTACACTGGTCAACCTCGAATGCTTCATCATCACTCATCATCTGAAAAAAGCAGTCGTTGAAGCATTTCAAGTGGCACATCCCCACGCCGGTATCGGTATGGATAATTTGCTCTTATGTGCACAAAATACACACAGCGCTCCCGGTGGGTATTCGCATTATGCGTTTCTAAATCTCACTTCGGGTGGTTTTAGACCGGATGTATTTGTGGCATACCGCAATGCATGTATGGAAGCGTTAGCTAAGGCGCTGAAAGACATTGAACCGTGCAGCCTTTTTCTCAATGCCGATATGATGGAGGCCTCTTCTGATGTGGCTTTTAACCGTTCGTTGGACGCGTATAACAGCAATCCGGATGTTTCTGCGTTGGATGAAAACCACACGCAGTTGGCCATCAATCGCATGATGAAACAACTCAAAATCAGTGTTTCGGAAACGACTCAAAAAGGCTTAATCAATTGGTTTGGGGTGCAAGGATCATCTATCTCGGCTACAAACTCACGTATTCATCCTGATAACAAAGGATATGCAGCTTCTCTGCTCGAAAATGACAAGTCGGAAGAACGAAACTTTGTTGCTGCTTTTTGCGGAGAAGCGCAGGGGGATGTTTCACCCAATTACCATGGACGCGCCAAATGGTGGCCACGGGGCCGCTACGATGATCCCTTCAAGTCGGCCTATTTCAACGGTTTTTTTCAGTTCGAACATGCCAAAACGTTGTTCGAATCTCAGGATCATCAAATCCCCATGCGGGAACAGTTAGATTGTATTCAGTACTATGTAGATATGTCTGAAGTAACCTGTGATCCTCAGTTTACGCCCGATCACAAGGTGCATGAGACGGGTGCAGCTGTATTGGGTTTATCGTTTCTCGAAGGTGATGAAGTAGATAATCCTGGCATCGATTCGATTACAGCCACATTCATTCGGGGCATCGATAGTTATAAAAACACAATCCGCAAATTGCCTGTGCTGAGTTCACGTAAAAGTCGGGTGCGGTATAAAGATTTGGGCGATGTGCATGGTCCCAAGCAGTTGGTTGTTGAATTGCAAGAGAAACGTGTCTTAGGCTATTCCAAGCTCAACCAGATTCCAATGCCGGGCGTTATGACCGAGATAGGCGAGGAGATGAATCGTCAATATGAAGCTGGTGCTTTGCAGGAACATTCCTGGGCACCAGTGATTGTACCTGTTCAAATTTTGATTCTGGGTGAGATTGCAATTCTCGGATTTCCAGGTGAAATTTCTACTGTTGCCGGCAATCGGTTAAAACAATCGGTGTTGAATGTTTTGGAAAAGCGTGGTGTCATGGATGTTATCCTGACTTCCAACGCGAATGAGTTTAGTGGATACACCACCACGTTTGAGGAATATCAAGTACAGGATTACGCGGGCGGATTTACCCTTTTTGGTCAGTATACGCTCGCTGCATATCAAACTGTATTTTCTGAATTGGCAGAGAAGCTATGTCTGCCAGCTGAAAAACGTCATATTCCAGATGCACCTCAGCCACCTGAATTTTCAAAAGAAGAGCTCAATAAACGTACGGCGCGTTAATATTTTTAGCGGTTGCAAATAGATGTGAAGTCGCAGTATGTGCAGCGTGTTGTATCGTCGGTTTGCTCAAATGGCATGGTTGGATCGACTAGCTCGGAAGCAATTTTGTGAAAAATCGCTGCCGTTTCTTCACGTTCCTCAGAAGTTAATCCGGCCTGTTTGTCAATCATCAGTGGCATCAAACCAGCCGAAGGACTTCGTAAACTGATAATTCCTGGAACAACAACCATATCCTTGTATTCTTCCGGAGTCATAAGTGCATATTGCATGAGCTGTAAAGCTTTTGCGGTTTTAGCATTTCCAATTATATCGGATTGTTCGGTCAGTTTTAAATCTTTGGGCATCACACCGCCCGTTTTGTAATCCACTACCCTTATGGTCTCCCCAATGCGATCGATGCGGTCGGTTCTTCCTCGAAACGAAATCTCCTTGTTTTCGCCATTCACCTCCACCATCATCCGACGCTCCAAATCGCGCTCAATCTGTTCAATGATCACTACCTGTCCATCGTCAGCCAATCGTTCAATCAAACGTATCTCGGCATTGATAAAATTCCCGAGCATTTTTTCCACCCCTTTAAATGTGAGCAGATTGTTACCGCTTTCCAGATCTCGCGCATCGATGCCTACCTGAAGAAAGCCTGCACGAACGGCATCGGCTATCTTCGGTTTCATCTGGTGCAGGTCTTCCACAAGTAATTGCTTCTTTTCAAGCGGCTTGTAAAAGTCTTCCAGCACTCCATGTGCAACTGTTCCCATCACATCTGCTCCAATATCATCGTCTTTGGTCTGATCGACTTTTATCCCGCTCAGATATCGGAAATAGAACTGCAAACTGCAATTCATAAAGCTCGCTAGCCCCGTTGGAGAAAGGTTGTTGTATGAATCTTTCCCGCCAATACGGCTCAACAGCCGCTCTAAAATCTCGGGCGTTTTTTCGACCAAAACGGGGTGGCCTTGCGTCATATTCAAATGCGGCACATAGGTTTCGCGGGTAATGGTTGTGTGCGGACTTTTTAGTTCTTCCTCGAGTTGAGTGATGTAACGTGATTGTTCTCCTTTTCCAAATTCATCCGTCTCCGTATTGTAAACGAGCCAAACATTCTCAGCCCGTTGTATCATGCGGTAAAAGTGGTAGGCAAAAACAGCATCTCGTTCCCGATAGGTTGGTAATCCGAAAAAGCTGGAGATATCGTGAGGTATAAATGAACGATGTGCCTTCGCAGCCGGCAGAGTACCTTCGTTAACCGACAACAGAATGAGGTTTTTAAAATCGAGGTTACGTGTTTCGAGTAAGCCCATCAGCTGCAAGCCACTGAGCGGTTCACCATAAAACGGAAATGTTTGGGAACGGATGAGTTGCAAGAAAATGCGCTGCAAGGTTCGGATGCTACTAAAACCGCTGAATGTACCTAAGAGATTTTCGATTTGTTGAAGCAAGGATGAAACGGCAAACAAGGCTTCCATGTCGAGTCCTTGTTCCGCTTTTCCTGCTTTACTCAGTTCATCCCGCAGGAAAACAACGAGCTTTTGTAACGTCTGTAATGCTTTGGCTGGTTCGTTTTCCCATGAAGAAAAGAGAAATAACAGATTTTCAAGAACAGCTGGTGTTCCATTGGTTTGAGAGGTGAAGGAGGAAAGGGGAAAGTAAATACGTTTCTCCCGAACCAGTTTATCGATGAGTGGCTGCAGTAAGACCGGATCGAGCGCACTGGCAAGTGAAGGATTTCTCAGTAAACGAAGCAAATCCCGGTAGTAAAAAGCGGATTCGCGTTTATCACCCTTGCCCGAAATACGGGAACGCTGATGCAACTCAAATACGAGCATGAACAGATTACTTACAGGCAACAAATGCATCGGATAGCCCATGGTAATGTTGACCTTGTCGAGCTGTTGCGGCAATACTTCCAGCACAGGCATGAGCAGTTGTTCATCGCACAGCACCAGCGAGGTGGATGTTAAATCGACTTCTGTTTTGGATAAGGAATCGAGAATACTTCCAGCGACCAATGCCTGTCCAAGATTTTTAGCAACGCCAACAATGTGAATGTTACGTTCGGTTGTGTCGAGATAAGGTTCGCAAATATGAAGTTCTCTGATGGACCATTCTTTTCGATATTTCCTCAAGAAATGACCAGCTTCATTCAAATCATTCTCGACATAATAGGGATCTGCATCCCAGATCAGTTCGGCTTTTCCACGCTTTTCGAGATAGCGCATGAACGTTTGTTCGGCAGTGTTGAGGGCATTGAACCCTGCAAAAACGATTTTATCGTACGTAATGCCTTCTGCATACACTGAAATCTGTTCTGCCAAATGTCGGTAGGCCATGGCCGAAGAAGCAAGGCCTTTGTCCTGCAGGTGCTGTCGAAAGGCAGTGTACCATTTTCCCATGCGCGACCAAAAACGTAGATACTGCTGCTGATTTTCGGTGATTGTTGTTCCATCAGGTGACCAGTTTCTCAAAGCATAGGCATCGTCTATGGTGCCAAAGAGCTGTTTGGAATCGACGCAGTAGAGGTCAATTTCCTGATAGTCGTGCAGGAGTTGGGTTGCCCAGGTGCTGAAGACATCAAACGGTTCTGCCTGTTCGGCTTCACATTGTTGGTAAACGGTATAGAATTCGAACAGCATGGCAACGGGATCGGCCTGTTGCAAGCCGGTGAGCATCCGCACGAAATCTTCACTGGAGAATAGTTCGGGCATCCACTGTACTTTCGGATTCAAAGTGGCAAGTTCTTTACGAAAGAAGATACCTGCCCGTTTGTTAGGAAATACTAGACAGATATTTTCACCTTGAGCAGAAAGTTCGAGATAACGTGCTGCGACTTCTTGTAAAAAAGTGGACCTCATTCTGCAAATAACGCAGAAAGCGTTGACATGCGGGTGTTAACCAGTTTGAAATTCCCCTTATAGTAACTTATTAATCACCCGCGCC
>CALQRR010000207.1 GCA_943333015.1 Chitinophaga pinensis
GCTGCGTATTTTCACCTGTTCACACACGCGTTCTTCAAAGCATTGCTCTTCCTCGGTTCGGGTTCTGTTATTCACGCCATGAGCGGCGAACAGGATATCCGCAAGATGGGCGGTCTCAAGAAATTTCTACCGGTCACGCATCTCACATTTCTCATTGGAACCATTGCTATTGCAGGAATTCCTCCTTTGGCAGGTTTCTTTTCCAAAGACCAGATTCTCGCCTCAGCATTTGCACACAATCCGGTGCTCTGGATTCTGGGTGTTGGCGGGGCATTGATGACTGCATTTTACATGTTCCGATTGTATTATCTCACTTTCTTCGGCACTTTCCGGGGAACGCATGAACAGGAACATCACCTGCACGAATCGCCTAAAACAATGACCATTCCGCTGATCATCTTGGCGATATGTTCTGCTGTTGCCGGTTTCGTGAATATTCCAGAAGTACTTGGTGGAAATCATTGGCTCGACCGTTTCTTTGAACCCATTCTTGCCGGCTCAAACCTCATTGTGGAAGATATGGCGCATGAACATCTGTCGCACGCACTGGAAATTATTTTGATGGCTGTTTCTGTCACTGCCGTGTTGGGTGTGATTGGGTATGCCTGGATCCGCTACAAGAAAAACGGTCATGTTCCTGCTGCCGACGGAGAAGCCATTCCTGCATTGGAAAAACTACTCGTGAACAAATACTACATCGATGAGCTGTATGACACCATCGTTTCAAAACCGGTTTTGTCTGCATCGAAAGGCATTTACCGTTTTCTGGAACTGAACGTGATCGACCGCATCGTAAATGGGGTTGGACAAGCAGTCGTTCTTGGTTCCCGCACCGCCCGATTCCTGCAAACTGGGAATGTTGGATTTTACATTTTCGCTATGGTCATCAGTATCCTGATTATCCTGGCGGCTAATATCTTTCTGAACTGAGCATGATAACAGCTGCCCTCATCGCGTTTCCGTTCCTGGCTGCCCTGCTGCTGTTTTTGCTTCCGGCAAACATGGCAAAAAAAGGTGCCCTCATCGCCACCCTGATTCAGGCGGTGTTTACCGCTTACGTCATCTTTCTGTTCGACATCAACGAACACCGGAGTTTCCTCTCTAACGAGCAGTTTATCCTCTCCCAAAACTGGATCAGTTCCATGGGAATCCGCTTTTTTGTTGGACTGGATGGACTTAGTCTGCTCATGGTAATTCTCACGAATTTCCTGCTGCCGCTTATCATTCTTTCCACCTGGAACCGGGAATTTCGCCAGCCGAAACTGTTCTACTTTCTCATTTTGATGATGCAAAGTGCACTGGTAGGTGTTTTTGTTTCGCTTGATGCGTTTCTCTATTACATTTTCTGGGAATTAGCATTGATTCCTATCTACTTCATTGTATTGATCTGGGGTGGTGAAAATCGGGTGAAAATCACCTTCAAATTCTTCATATATACCTTACTCGGCTCCTTGCTGATGCTGGCGGCCATCATCTGGCTGTACCTGCAAACCACCGATCGCAGCTTTGGCATTGATGCCTTTTATGCGCTTCGGCTCGATGCAACCGCACAACGCTGGATTTTCTGGGCATTCTTTCTGGCTTACGCCATCAAGATTCCACTCTTGCCTTTCCATTCTTGGCAACCCGATACCTACACCACAGCTCCCAATGCAGGATCGATGTTGCTTTCGGGTATCATGCTCAAAATGGGTATTTATTCCATCTTCCGCTGGATTCTTCCCATCACACCCATGGCCGTAAGTGCCTATTCCGATATCGTTCTTATGATGTGCGTTGCCGGAATCGTGTATGCTTCCTGGATTGCCGTTGGACAAAAAGAGCTCAAGCGCTTGTTTGCCTGGTCTTCCATTGCGCACGTTGGCTTGATCACAGCAGGTATTTTCACCCTTTCTCAAACAGGCTTCCAGGGCGCTATGGTCCAAATGCTGGCGCACGGAGTGAATGTGGTTGGCTTGTTCTTCATCGCTGAAATCATCCAGCAACGTACCGGAACGACCGAAATTGAAAAACTCGGCGGTATTCGCCAACTGGCTCCTGTGTTTGCCTCTTGTTACATGGTTATCACTTTTGCCAGTATCGCCTTACCGCTGACCAACGGCTTTATCGGCGAATTTCTGCTGTTGAGTTCTTTGTATGACTACAGCTTTATTTTCGCATCGTTTGCTGGTCTTACCATCATTTTCGGTGCGGTGTATATGTTACGTGCCTACAAAACATCCATGCTCGGCGAAAACCCAGCGATCACAGTGTTTGCCGATCTTTCTATCTCCGAAAAACTCGTGCTCTTCCCAATCGTCGGGTTGATCCTCTTTTTCGGTCTCTTTCCTCAGTTTATTTTCAATCTCACAGATGAGTCGGTAAAATACCTCCTCACCGAGATTTCTAACCACATGGTACCAACTCTCTGATATGTCTACACTGGTACTCCTGTCGCTACTTGGCTTCCTCGTTCTATTCCTGGGAGCATTCGACCAGAAAAAGCTTTTACTTCCCGTGGCCATCCTCGGATTGGTTGCCGCATTTTTTACCAATGCCCTCGATTGGGGAACCAATCACCTGTGGTACGGAATGATGCTGTACGACAATTACGCCATCTCCTTTGTCGGACTGATGATCGTCACACTGATCCTCATTCTGTTGATCGCCAGCTATCAGTTCCGCAATGAAGACAGTCATATTGCTGATATCTATGCGCTGATGATTTTCGTGCTTGTAGGTGCGCTTGTCATGACCTCCTATTCGAGTCTTGTCATGCTGTTTGTGGGGATCGAGATTCTATCCATTGCCTTGTACATTCTGGCAGGTAGCCGCCGCACCAATCTGGCCTCCAACGAAGCGTCCTTGAAGTACTTTCTCATGGGTGCCTTTGCATCAGGATTTCTGTTGTTTGGCATCACGCTCATGTATGGTGTGACCGGCAGTTTCGATCTGGCTGTGATCTCCGATTATGCCAACGGCACCGACAACCTGCCCATCATTTTCACTACAGGTGTGATTCTCATTCTCATTGGGTTTGCCTTTAAAATTGGTGCAGTTCCTTTTCATTTCTGGACACCCGATGTCTATCAAGGTGCTCCTACCATCATCACCGCCTTTATGGCGACGGTTGTTAAAACAGCCGGTATCGCAGCATTTTACCGTTTGTTCGACACCTGTTTCAGCGGCATCGATGGCGTGTGGTACAACATCCTCTGGGCTATTGCGGCGGCAACCATCCTGCTGGGAAACATTTCTGCCGTGATGCAAAACGAAGCCAAACGCATGCTTGCCTGGTCATCGGTAGCACATGCCGGCTATTTATTGCTTCCAGTGCTTGCACTCAACGAATTATCGTCCTCGTCCATCTTCTATTACACCGCTGCCTATTCCGTGGCTTCAGTCACTGCATTTGGTGTGTTAATCGCCATCAGTCAGTTTAACAACGATCTGCAAATTGATCAGTACAAAGGATTGGCAAAAAACAAGCCCATGATGACGTTGGCGCTCGTGGTTTCCATGTTCTCTCTCGCAGGTATTCCGCCACTGGCAGGTTTCTTCGGAAAATACTTTGTCTTCGTCACCGCTATGGAAAGCAACCTCAACATCGCTGTTATGGTGGCCATCGCAGGTTCGCTTATCGGTGTGTACTATTACTTCCGACCGGTTATCTACGCCTTCAACAACGAAGGTCAACCCATGGAGCGCATCGCCACTAGCTGGACGTTCAATTTCGTGCTCGCGTTAGGCGTTTTCCTTACCCTGTTGCTCGGCATTTTCCCCGACCTGCTTTCCAACCTTCCCGGAAACTAAGGAATCACCCGTTTCGATGCGTAAACGTTCCGAATGTGAGCGGTAATTAGGCTATTCGTGCAATTCCTACCACTCGGTGGTAAGTTCGGCATCCAAGAAACGTCTGAATTTCAGTCCTCGTCTTCCAGCTTCAGCATCGCCTGAACCAGCTCCTGCTCAAAACCCTTCGCACGCATTTTTCCCAACAGCGTCCAGGTATCTTTGCGCGATGTAGGGAGTTTCCCTCCGCTCATCTTGTGCAAGACATCCTTTGCCACGAGGAGGTATTCGTCTTCATCAATCTCCGCCAATCCTTTTCGAATACACGGATCCGAAACGCCTTTCTGCTTCAGTTCCATCCGGATACGAATCCGCCCCCACTGCTTCATCCTAAATTTCCCTCGCGCAAAACTGCGGGCAAAACGCTCCTCGTTCAAAAAATCTTCCCGAATCAATTCTCCAATCACAAACTCCGCATCCTCTCCCCGAATAGCAGATCCATAAAGTTTCTGGCGCACCTCCTGCTGACTCCGCTCCTGATATGCACAAAAGCTCTTCATCTTTTCAAACGCCTCCGTCACGGTGTAGATCACTGCCATACTTATTCTTTGCTTATGCTAGACGAATCTTTCTTTGCGCTGAATTGATACACAATCACCCCAATGCCCACAATAACAAGTCCGTACAGTGCGAATTGTGTTTTATAATACAACATTACCCCACAAATAGCCGTCGCTAAAATGACGTACAACACCGGTATCACCGGATACC
>CALQRR010000208.1 GCA_943333015.1 Chitinophaga pinensis
CTTACGTTGTAGGAAGCATCAACAATACTGAGTTCTATCAGAATTGCTTTCATTGTGCTGTCGGGAAGTATACCATTTGGCACCTCATCATTGTTTACGCATGCCATCAAAAAAACACATACTGCACTCCACACCAGATTTTTCATCGTTCAAAAAGTAAGCGCATTCCTTTAGTTGTTTCATCAAACTGGCCTTCATTATACACCAGATTACCATTCACAAAAGTCCGCGATACAGCGGTATTGAATGTTTGTCCTGTAAAAGGCGACCAACCACATTTGTACAGCAGTGAATTTTCTCTAACAATTTGAGGACGATCCGGATCAATTAATACCACGTCGGCATAATAGCCTGGACGAAGATATCCTCGTTTCGCTATCTGAAATAAATCTGCTACAGCGTGTGAATACTTTCGGACGATAAGCTCCGGAGTAAAAACACCTTTTCGGCAAAGTTCAAACAGCGCAGGCAAAGCATGTTGCACTAAGGGACCGCCTGAAGGGCATTGAAAATAGGATTTCTGTTTTTCTTCCAGTGTATGGGGAGCATGATCGGTTGCCAAAACATCAATTTTACCTGAACGAACGGCCTCCTGAAGCGCTTCACGATCGGCAGCTGTTTTGATGGCAGGATTCCACTTAATCAAACTTCCCTTGCTAGAATAATCAGCATCACTAAACCATAGATGGTGCACACATGCTTCTGTTGTTATCCTTTTTTCTACCGATGGAATGTCATTGCGGAACAAATCCAATTCACGGGCGGTAGATATGTGAAGTATGTGAAGACGCGTGTTTAAACGCGTTGCCATTTCAACAGCATGTGCCGAGGAGCGGTAACATGCTTCTTCACTGCGAATATGGCTGTGCAGCGACATTGGAACAAAACTATCGTACTGTAATCGTGCTTGATCTAAATTTTCTTTTATCACTGTATCGTCTTCGCAATGCACTGCAATAAGCAACTTCACTTCCCGGAAAATATCTTCCAATGCCGATTCGTTGTCCACCAACAAATCACCCGTACTCGATCCCATGAAGATCTTCACCCCACAAACCGTTTTCGGATCTGTTCGCAGCAGCTGATCCAAATTGTTGTTGGTTGCACCAATATAGAAACTGAAATTCGCGAGTGACTTCTCCGCCGCAATAACATATTTATCTGCAAGTAAAGAGTGGGTCACCGCCCCAGGAACGGTATTAGGCATTTCCATAAAACTTGTCACACCGCCTGCCACTGCTGCTTTGGGCTCAGAGTATAAATCACCTTTCCACGTCAAACCGGGATCTCTGAAATGCACCTGATCGTCAATTGCTCCGGGAATTAACCAAAAGCCACCAGCATTGATTACGGTATGATTTTCCAGTTGCTCATCGGCTCTGGGTTCTCCCTCATAAATAGCTTCAATAAGAGCCCCCGTCATTTTCAAACAACCGGTAAAACGTTTGTCTTCGTTAATGATGACGGCATTGTGAATGAAATAACCTTTTAACATAAGAGAGGTGTTTTCATGGGTGAATTTCCCGAAGAACTACTTGCAATGTATGACGACTCTTTTGTTCAAGCAATATCGGCCGTTGGCCAATCAGTTGAGCCGCTAATGCATCTGTATAATTCCGGATGGTGATCAATTCGCAGTGTTCATTGTACCTGACTTTGTATTTCTGATCGAGCTGAAGTATTAATGTTTCGAGTCTGTTGGGTTCGATGGTTAGACAAACGGAAAAACTAAGAGCAGAATTTTGCATAAGGCTGACATGAGCCCTCGATTGGGAAAATAATTCAAAAAGATCACGCAGGTTTTCTTCCAGAATAAATGAAAAATCTTTGGGCGAAACAGAAATGAGAACCTGTTGCTTTTTAAAAATATACGTTGGGACTTCCTGACGCAATTCATTTTCACTGATGCAAGTGCCCGGTGCATTCGGATCAAGAAATGATTTTACGTAGAGAGGAATACTCTTATTTTGCAGTGGCTTGATTGTTTTCGGGTGAATGACTGTTGCTCCATAATAGGCCAATTCGATGGCGTCATAATAGGATAACGCCGGCAATAGTTGAGCTTGGGGAAACTCACGCGGATCGGCATTCAATACCCCTGGAACATCTTTCCAAATGGTCAAATCTTGCGCATCGAGACAATACGCCAGTATAGCAGCCGAATAATCGGAACCTTCCCGACCAAGAGTTGTAGTGAAATTTTCAGATGTCCCTCCGATAAATCCTTGAGTGATGAACCGAACAGGTTTGTTATTTAGAACCTTCGCGCCCATCCGTGCGCGAATAGCGTGCTGTGTTTGTTCCCAATTGACACTGCCTTCGCGGTACGTGTTATCGGTATGAATCAAATCACGGGCATCTATCCAAATGGTTGGAATATCACAGGCATTCAGGTAAGCAGCAACAATACGGGTGGATAAAAATTCACCTTGTGACACGATCTGATCGTATTCATAATCGTAGGCTTTTATCTGCGTTTCTTCAACAGCCCAGTATAATTCAGCAAAAATATCCTCCAGATCATCTTCAACGGGATGACGTTCGTTGGGAAAAAGCTCACGAACAATTGACAAATGGTTGGCTTTCAATTGCTCGAGTAAGGCCACCGCTTCTCCCGTTTGATTAAAATAAGCATTGCAAATCTGTTCCAGTGCATTGGTTGTTTTCCCCATTGCCGAAACAACAATGCATATGGGCTCATGGAGGTTTTGTCGCATAATTTGAACAACATTCCTCACGCCGCTTGCATCTTTTACAGATGCTCCGCCGAATTTAAATACGTTCATAAGTTCTCCGGGGCTGTTTGCTGAAGCTGTTCTCTGCTAAATTTACAATTGATCCATTCAGCATCAAACTGTGCATTAAAACGCCTGTAAAAGCCAATCGCCGGTTCATTCCAATCAAGCACTTGCCATTCCAATCTACCAGAATTGAGATCTCTGGCAACGCCATATACTGCCTTAAATAATGCTTTTCCAATTCCGAGGCCGCGAAAGGATGCATCCACAATAATGTCTTCGAGGTAAATACAACGTCCTTTCCAGGTGGAATACTTGGTATAATAGAGCGCCATTCCAACAATGCTGTTTTCTTCTGTCCGGGCTACGAAACAATCAAAAATCTTGTCTTTTCCAAAACCATCTCGCAACAGCACCGCTTCATCAACAGTGACTTCCTGAGCCGCTTTTTCGTATACGGCGAGTTGTTTTATTAAGTTTAAAATCTCCGGAATATCAGATTGACTAGCGAAAGCAATGGAATAATTCATGCGGTAAAGGTACTGCTTGAATTCGTCCGGTTCAAACACCTACTATCTGAAAATCATGAACAACTTGGTTGAATAAAAAAAGCGGCAGTCTCTGCATTTAGAAACTGCCGCCTCGAATGAGGTAAATATTAAAATCAAGCTTTTATTTCAACCGCAGGTGTTGCTGAAGGAATTACTTCGGCAGCCACTTTTACAGCTTCTGTTTTCTTAGGAACGTTCACCTTAACAGTAGTTGCTTTTTTAGCTGCTGCAGGTTTCGAAATCTTAATTGCTTTAGGTGCTTTTGCTTTTGCAGGAGAAGAAGGCTTTGCTGCTTTTTTGGCTACTGCTTTTGCCGCTTGTGCTAATTCCGTTTTAACAGTTTTAACAACATCAATTTTCGAGGATGGCGCACTTACTGGTTTTGCAACGATTTCTGTTTTGACAGCCTTCGGAGCTTTTGCGATTTTCTTAGCAGATGATTTGGATGCTTTTTTTACCGCTTTTTTTACTACATTTTGTGGGACTGCTTTCGGAATAAGTGCAATTGCTTTGTCCGCAACGATTGCTGCCGTTTCAACAACTTTCTTTAAACCTTTCTTAACAGCTTTTTTTGCAGTAACTGATTTTACAGGTTTGAACCCTGGTTTACGTCCGCGTTTTTTAGGAACAGCTATAAGATCCGTTACAGTGTTTGCTGAAACAGCCGCCTCCACTTTGATTTTAGCAGGACGTCCACGACGCTTAGGAGCTGTAAGAGGCAGATCTGCTTTGGGTTTCGCAGGACGACCACGTTTACGACCTGCAACTTTTGGCCTTGACGCTTTCGCTTCTGAAGAATTACTTGATTGCTTTACAGCAGCAGATTTACGACCGCCATTATTGGAAGCGGTTCCGATTTTAGCAATAATTGACTTTATTGCTTTTATTCTCGCCTCTGCTTTTTCCAGTTCATGGATGTAAAAAGCGTGAAGCTCAGTCATTTCCTCAGCTAGGAATTCGATAATATTTGCCATGTTAATTCAGTAATTTTTATGCTAATATATTTTAAATGATTAATAAAGGTTACATAAATGAAAGTTTAAATGGATTATTACGTAATAATTATTATCTATTAATCTGATAATCAATGAAATTAATTTTATTTAAAATATCATTCAGAAAAGTTATTTCTTAGAAATAATGTGATTTTTAGGATTTATCATTTTTATTCAGCAGTCTGATTATGCCTATTAATTGCTTTCACATTGAGAACGTAAGACATGTAAATAAA
>CALQRR010000209.1 GCA_943333015.1 Chitinophaga pinensis
CCCAATAAGGTGGCCACACTGCTCACGTCTTCACTTGGAACACCCATGGCCCACGCAAGTGGGTAGAAGATCCAGCTGAAGATGCGGTTGAGCGAAAGATCCAGATTCGGATCGAACAGATGCGCTACATGAATAAGAATCCAATCAATCATCGTTACCAATGCGATAAAACCAATCAACATGGCAATAACGTTCATGGCAATCTTAAATCCATCACTTGCACCATGTGAAATGGCATCGATGATGTTCACGTATGGACTTTTAACATCGAGCGTGACTTTGCCCATGGTCTGACTTTTTTCCGTTTCGGGAAAGAGGATTTTAGAAATTACCAATGCTCCCGGAGCAGCCATGAGACTAGCAGCGATGAGTTTGGGAGCCAGGTCAAGACCAGCGGCAGTTCCCATGTTGACATATACCACCAAAATTCCACCAGCAATACAGGCCAGACTTCCACTCATGCTCGCAAGAAGCTCACTTTTGGTCATGGTGGCCAAATACGGACGAATCATGACCTGTGCTTCCACTTGTCCTACAAATGCACTGGCAACATTACTCAACGCTTCGGCCCCGCTCACTTTCATGATGTAATTCATGCCTTTGGCGATGACCGATACAATGCGTTGCATGACTTTGATGTGATAGAGAATTGCTACAAGCACACATACCAAAATGATTGTCGCTGTAACGTTAAAGGCAAAGACAAATCCTCCGTTGACGTAATTCGCAATGGCGCCATCGTATTGCTGAACGGCTATTCCGCCATACGCGAAAGAAGCTCCCTGACGGGCAAATTGCTCAATTTTTTCCATGCCATGTCCGAGCTGCTGAAAAAAGGCAGTCACCGGAGGAATGCGTAACACCAGGATGGCAATGATACTTTGCAATGCGATACCGCTAAATACCAAGCGGTAGTTGATGGCTTTGCGGTTGTTAGAGAACAGAAAGGCAATACCCAAAATGACGATCGCCCCGATCAGACCTTGAAATTTATCCATAGAAAGACAAAGAAAAGAAAATCTGCTTAGCAACACGCTTTCGCAAAAAAATGTGATGATTAGCCGTAGACTTCTTCCACTTCAATTTCTTTCCCCAGATACACTAAGTAGGCTTTGTAGCTGGTATAGGTGAGTTCCTTCAGTTGCGAGAGGTAATTTCTTACTTGGATCTGATGTTCTTCTCGACGTAGTCCTGTTTTATAATCGAGAATGGTGATTGCTCCTGCGTTTTCGGTCACACGATCGGGAATGACAATCTTGCCATCGGGCAGTAATAACTGTCGCTCATTAAACACCGTGTTGCCCGTATCAAAAAGGCTTTTGAGGGTTGGATGCTCGATGACTGATGTCAGCAACTGCTGCATTTCAGGAAAGGAATGATGATCCAACACGCCTTCACCCATCAAGCGGTTTAGCGCTATATCGATTTGATCGGCGGTATGAATATAGGCCAGCGCCCGGTGAACCAGTTTACCCAAGGCAATTGCCGAACTTTCGTCACCTACTTCCCAGTTTTTAGGGGCATTTCGGCTGATGGTAATTCTACTCTGCCATTTACTGCCAGTATACGCATGAACCACGCTGGGAACTTCTGGTTTCTGATCTTCTGAGCGGTTGTTTATGAATGTATCATCTCCCCACTTACAGCAACCATGAGCAAAATCATCCGGTTGCTCAAATAAGGCAAATTCCTCCAGGTACTTTTCCCAACCCGATTGCAAACTTCCTTTCACACCACTTCGTCCGGAGAGTATAAACAGCGCATCTTCGGCACGGGTAGTAGCAACGTATAGTAAGTTGATTGCATCGAGCGCCCGGCGGTCTTCTTCCTCGGTTACATATCCCGATAACCGGGTCGCTTTTAGACTTTGATTCAGTGAAACACGGGCGGCTAAAAGTTCGGCAGGCAAGAGTTCCTCATCGTCCACCCACTCGGTGGTTGTTTTGGCTTTTTCGCCATAGGCAAAGGGTAAAATCACCACAGGAAACTGAAGTCCTTTGGATTTATGCACGGTCATGATACGCACCGCATTGGCATCCTGAGGTAATGCAATGCTCAATTTGTTGCGTTTTTCCTCCCAGAATTCCAGAAACAACGGAATGTCCATGGCTTGAGAACGCCCGGTATTCCAGACCGCTTCGAGGAAAAATTGGAGATAGGTATTGGATTGGATTTCGATGTGGAAAGTTTCACAAATGCTGAAGCAACATTCGAGCAGCGACATCCTGCGCAGCAGAGCCAGATCGAGGTGGAGGTTGTGTTGATTGAACATTTTCAGCACAGTCTTTTCATCCATCCGAACGTGCAGCAACAGGTCTTCCACCGATGTATAAGGCAGCTTTTTTTGTTGCAACAGAAAAGTGCACACCGAAAATAGATTCAGTGCGGTGTTGGAGCCAATCAAAATCTGCATCCAGGAAACCAGCATGCCCACTTCAGGAGCATTTTGCACCAGCAACGATTCGCTGGAAATGACCGGAATGCCATTGTTTAAAAGATGTCCGGCGAGCAGCGTGCCTTGTTTGTTGTTTCGGGTAAGCAAGGCAATATCCCGTGGACGATAGCCTTTGTTGATTGTCAGATCGCGGATGATTTCTAGACTGCGGTCGAGGTGAAACTGGTCTCTGCCAGCTTTATCGAGATCTGCAGGAGCCAGATCAAGCCTGACATATCCGCCTGTTTTTCCTTCGGGGGCTTTTTGCGTTTGCTCATCGTACACATTGCGGTAAGCTTCCGGTAACAGATGTTGTTGAATGAACTCGTAGAGCCGGTTATTGAAGCTGATCACTTCCGGGCTGCTTCTGAAATTGGTGTCCAATGTTTTGGGACTGAACATGTCTTGCAGCAAGCGATAACGCTCTTTCTGAATGTCTTTGAGCGTGTCGGGATAGGGTTGGGGCAACTGTGCAAATTGCTCTACTTCGCCACCACGGAAACGGTAAATGGCTTGTTTCCCATCGCCTACAATCAGTGAAGGATAGTTTTCCGATAGTCCGTTTTGAACAAGGGGCAAGAGATTTTGCCATTGTAAAACAGAAGTATCCTGAAATTCATCGATGAGGTAATGGTGGTATTTTTCTCCCAAGCGTTCGAATATAAACGGCGCGGGCTCATTGAAAACGATGTCGGCTACACGGCGGTTAAATTCCGAGATGTGTACAATGAACTGATCGTCGCGGATATGATCAATCATCCGGCTGATTTCGTTGAGCAGCGCAATGGAATAGATCGAATCTTTGAGCATGTTTTGCAACAGATAATCGGGGCCTTTGGCCGACCAAAGATTCCGGGCTTCGTTGCCAATTAAATCCAGTTCATCCTGAATATTGGCAATGCGGGAGGCAATTTCTGGTGCTGTTTTTTTGGTCATCCAGATGCCTTCCGTCAGTGTTTTTTCCTGATAACTGTTTGGCGAGAGATCTTCTCCGGATTCCATGCGCGCCATTTTTGCAAAATAACGGCCGATGCCTTTTTTACCGTAGTAAAAATCATCGACTTCCACCTCGCCTGCCCGAATCACCTCGAGGGCTTTTTTGCCCAAGGCATGAAACAGCTGTTCCGTTTCGCGACATTCTTCCATCAACTTTGTGCGGATGTTGAGGAAATCGGTAACGTTGAGTTGATTGAGTTTTCGGATGACCATGGCGCTTTGCTCGCGCAACAGATCGCTACCGGCGCTGTAAAGCTCTTCCTGCACACTCATGTTCTTCTCATCGTCGGTCCGCGATTCCGTAAAGCCAATCATCGCCCGGGTGATGGCCTCATCGTCGCCCACTTTTTCGAGCACATGTTCGATGGCTTGACGAAGAATGACTTCCTGATCCAGTTCAACGGAAAAGTTGACCGGTAGATGCAGGTCATGCGCAAATGTGCGGACGACCCGGTGCATGAAGCTATCAATGGTTCCAATGGCAAAATCCGAATACTGGTGCAGGATAGCCGATAAGGTTTTGGCTGCCCGGTTTTTCAGTTGGATTGCAGGCAGGTTGAGCTCTGTCTTGAGTGTGTCGAACAACGTGATATTGGCCGGCTTGAGTGGTCCGTTGGGGGCCGCAATATCATGCAATACCTGAATCACACGCTCCTTCATTTCGGCAGCGGCCTTGTTGGTAAAGGTGATGGCCAGGATGCGCCGGAAGCGGTATGGATCTTCCTCCTGCAACGCCATTTTCAGGTATTCTTTTACCAGCGTATACGTCTTGCCGGAGCCGGCAGATGCCTTGTAGATGAAAAAGTGCATAGAGAGGAATGTTCTGCACGAATGTACACGAGAAGTCGATAACCGGCATACCGTTCTTGCAAAATGGAACGAAGAATATCCCGATTAGAGATCGAGCATAAACGCTAACCGGTAGAGATCGAACAGTCGTAAATCTGGATTTTTCCCCAGGAGCTGATTCTTCCAATGCGGCAAATTGCGTGAAAACCAACGCGCGAAAACAGGACGGATGATGGGGAAATGCAACACCTTGTAGGCCATCATCAGTTTACTTCGCACCGGAAAACGGATGTTCTTTTC
>CALQRR010000210.1 GCA_943333015.1 Chitinophaga pinensis
CAAGCTCTTTCACCACATCGGGTGTTAACGCAACCCGGTTCTCACGGGCTTTTTTTTCTTTAGGTACAGCAAGAATCACAGGCATAGCATTTACAGCAAATATAAGAGAAGAAGCTTGCCTGCAACCGCTTTGTAAAATTCATTCCGCTCGTTTTTTCCACGTTTATGCCTATCAACTTAAACAACTCTCACCACAAGATGTTAGATGCAATTTAACCTTGATTTTACTTTGTTTTTAGCGCTGTTATATTCTGTAACGCGTATTTTTGCACGCATTTCAATCGACCATTCTTTTAAAATAAGCACGTTTATCCATTGATTTTTTGTTCGAATACTTTGCATTTCTGTTACACCGATTAAAAAATATGTCCAATAGCTTTTCCGATCAACCTATCACTCTTGTACTCGGAGCAAGTGAAAATCCATCCCGTTATGCGCACATGGCTGTTGAACGGCTTCAGGAGAAAGGACATCACATCCTTGCTGTAGGATTGAAAACGGGCATGATTGGAAAAACGCCTATTGTTAACAGCATTCCAACTGATATCAAAATTGATACGGTTACGCTGTATGTAGGACCGAAACATCAGACGGATATCATTCCTCAGATCATTGCCCTCCATCCGCGGCGTGTCATATTTAATCCTGGAACCGAAAATGCGGACTTTATTCAACAGGCTCAGCGGGCAGGTATCGAAACCGAAATCGCTTGTACGCTCGTGCTGCTATCAACCGGAAATTATTAATTCATGTTATCACCATCGATTTCCTCTTGCCGGTTCAACTTACTCAAACAACTCATCAGCGTAATTTTGCTGTTTGCCAGTTTAGTCATGCCTTCCGATGTTTTTGCACAATCCAAATTCACCATCAGCGGGTATGTGAAGGATGCCACAACGGGTTAATATTTACCTGGAGCAAACGTGTTTCTCAAAGAGATCATGCAAGGCGCCTCGACCAATACCTATGGTTTTTTTTCACTTACAGTGCCTGCTGGAACGTATACATTGGGTGTTTCTTTTTTGGGGTATACCGATTTTTCAAAAAGTCTGAAGCTTAGCCGTGACGAGCGGTTGAACATCACCATTTCTCCTAAAGCCATTGAAGGAAAGGAAGTAGTGATCACAGAGAAACGCCTGGAAACCAATGTCAAGAGCACCGATATGGGCCGCGTGGAAATCTCTGTAGAGAACATGAAAAAGCTGCCTGCCTTTTTTGGAGAAGTGGATTTGGTGAAGATTGTTCAGCTGATTCCGGGAGTTAAAAATGCAGGCGAAGGCAATACCGGTTTGTATGTGCGCGGTGGTGGACCGGATCAGAACTTGGTGTTGCTCGATGAAGCTGTAGTGTACAATGCGGCACACTTACTCGGTTTTTTTTCGGTGTTCAATTCGGATGCGGTTAAAACGGTCGACTTGCACAAAGGCGGAATGCCTTCCCAATATGGTGGACGATTAGCATCTGTTCTCGACATTAGTATGAAAGAAGGTAATAACCAACGGTTTAAAGCAGATGGCGGCATTGGGCTGATTGCTTCGCGCTTGACGGTTCAGGGACCGATAAAAAAAGACACCTCCTCCTTTATTGTTTCAGCTCGAAGAACATATATCGATGTAGTAGCGCAGCCGTTCATCAAACCAACAGCACCTACCAAAGGCTCAGGTTATTATTTTTACGATTTGAATATGAAGCTCAATTACCGCCTGAGCGACAAAGACAGACTTTTTCTTTCGGGTTATTTTGGCCGGGATGTGTTTACATTTAAAAGCACCAAGAGCAATTTCAATATCCGTATTCCGTGGGGAAATGCCACCATGTCGGCCCGCTGGAATCACTTGTTCAGCAATAAGTTATTTCTCAATACCTCGGCTATTTTTTCAGATTACCAGTTTGAATCCAATATCTCCCAATCAGCTTTTAATTTCAAAGTAGGTTCTGGCATTCGCGATTACAACGGCAAGATGGATTTCACGTGGTATCCTTCGGTGCGTCACACAGTGAAATTTGGAGCGAATTATATTTACCACCGGTTTTCGCCCAACAATGCCAGTGGAGATATTGCAGGTGAGGCGCTTGACTTTGGACCGAAAGTGTATTTATATGCCCATGAGGCTGCTGCCTATATCGGCGACGATTTTGATGTTACTGAAAAGCTTCGTATTCACGGTGGTTTGCGCGCGTCGTGGTTTGCACAGGCGGGCCCGTATACCCAATACATCAAAAACGGATTGGATCAGAAAGTCGATTCAATTAAATATGAAAAAGGCAACCTCATTAAGCAATATCCCAACGTGGAACCGAGGCTAATGCTGCGGTATACGCTCAGTAAAAACTCATCCCTCAAGGCATCGTTTACTCAAAACTACCAATACATCCACATCACCTCACTGGCTAATCAAAGTCTGCCCACCGATCTTTGGTTTCCGAGCACTGGCCGTGTGAAGCCACAATTCGGCACGCAGTATTCCTTGGGATATTACCGCAATTTCAATGAAAACACCTGGGAAACATCGGTAGAAGCCTATTACAAAACGATGAAGAACCAAATTGAGTTCAAAGACGGGACATTGCCTTCGAGCGGGGTAAACGACAACCTCGACAATTACCTCACCTTTGGCACAGGACAGGCCTACGGAGCAGAATTTTTCGTCAAAAAAGCGTTAGGTAAAACCAGCGGCTGGATTGGCTACACCCTTTCCTGGACAACCCGCAAATTTCCGGAACTGAACAATGGCAAGACCTATTTTGCCCGTTACGATCGCCGGCACGATTTATCGTTCGTGCTCACCCATGAACTCAGTAAAAAATGGACGTTCGGCGCTGTGTTCGTCTATGCATCGGGCAACTTGCTTTGGTTACCCACCAGCATTTATTTTCAGGAAGGAAATCCCGTGGTGAATTACGGCGAACGAAACAATTACCGCATGCCCGCCTATCACCGCCTCGATCTTTCGGCTACGTATACGCCCAACAAAGGCAAACATGTGCAGTCGAGCTGGAATTTCTCCATCTACAATGTATACAGCCGCCTCAATCCGTATTTCATCTACATCGAAACCACCGGTAGTCCGCTAACCGGCGATTTGAAAAACACAGCGAAGAAAGTCTCTTTGTTCCCGATCATTCCTTCGGTCACGTATAATTTCAGTTTCTGATGAAAAAATGGATTTATCTAACGGTCGTTATATGCACATTGGGTGCTGTGCAATCCTGTGAACGCGTGATTGATATTGATCTGCCGGCTTCCGAAGACTTACTGGTTGTGGAAGGAAGCATTGAACCCGGGCAGTCACCTAAAGTGCTGATCACTCGAAATCGTGGATTTTTCAACGCCTTCCCAACCGATCTCGAAGCATTCATCACTGAATTTGTGGTGCAGGATGCGGTGGTAACGGTAAGCGACGGGCAAACGTCGGAAGTCCTTCAGTTTACAGTCAATCCACTCTCCTACCCCTTCGTCTATTATTCGGGATCAATGCTCAAAGGCGAAATTGGAAAAACGTATGCCTTGCGCATTGAATCGGGCGGAAAAATACTGACTTCATACACCCGCATTTCCGGAGCAGTGCAGCTCGACTCCGCCTGGTTTGGGTTAAATCCTTTCGATTCTACCGAAGACAGTCTGGGAGTTTCCTACGGACAAATAACCGATCCCGATACGATGGGAAATGCCTACCGTTTGTTTGCCAGAAAAAACAGCGAATCTTCCTATTTCGCAGTTGCAGGTTCTCAGTTTAACGATGATTTTGTAAACGGACAAGCCGTGGTGTTCTTCAACGGGCAATCACAACAACCCTTTGTTTCGAGTGATACGTTTGTTCCCAAAAGCTTTTTCTACACTCTTGGAGATACCATATTTCTGAAGTTCTGCTCCATTGGAAGAAATGAACTGCAGTTTTTCAATACGCTGGATGCAGCCGTCAACTCCAACGGCAATCCCTTTGCATCACCTACTGTTGTTAAAACAAATATTCAAGGCGGATTGGGAATCTGGTGTGGATATTCTCCAGCATACGACACCATTATCGCCACCAACTAATAGTATCTTTGCCACTATGAACACACACGACACAGAACACGTAGAATGCCTGATCATCGGATCGGGTCCTGCCGGATATACGGCTGCCATTTATGCTGCACGCGCAGATATGAAACCATTGTTGTATCAAGGTTTACAGCCTGGCGGACAGTTAACCATCACCACCGAAGTTGAAAATTACCCCGGCTATCCGCAAGGAACAGATGGCCCCAAAATGATGGAGGATTTTCTAGCTCAGGCAAAACGATTCGGGACAGATGTGCGTTTCGGATTGGCTACAAAAGTCGATTTCTCTGGACCCATTCATAAAGTCTGGATTGATGAAAACAAGCTCATCACCGCTAACACGGTAATCATTGCTACAGGCGCTTCTGCTAAATGGCTTGGTTTGGAATCGGAACAAAAATATAATGGTTTCGGTGTTTCAGCCTGTGCAGTATGTGACGGATTCTTTTACCGCGGTCAA
>CALQRR010000211.1 GCA_943333015.1 Chitinophaga pinensis
AGGTCACATTCCGATTGGGATCTGTATAGAGAAAGTCTTGGGCTAATGTGTAATACACACGCGACAATCCATCTGTCCAACCGAATGGCTTGGTGAGGGCATCGTTCAACGCAAAATAAATTCACTGCAGCGGGAAGAACGAACGATGAAAACACTGCTGTGGACTATTTTACAAAGCTGGCACAGTGGCGAAAAGTGAATCCGGTTGTGCAGACAGGAAAACTGATGCAATTTGTTCCGGAAGAAAGCATTTATGTGTATTTCCGATATGATGATTCGAAAACAGTGATGGTGATTCTCAATGCAAATGAAACATCGAAGGAACTAAAGACTTCGCGATTCATGGAACGAATCGGAATAAAAAAAACGGGAAAAGATGTGATCAGTGGTCAAGATGTAGTGTTGCCGGATATGAAACTCGATGCTTGGGAAGTGAAAGTTCTGGAGTTTTAACACTCCAGTGAAAAGCAATAAAAAGCCCCGTCAGCATTTGTTGACGGGGCTTTTTCGTTCATCATTGAACCGATTTAGTACTTGTACAACCGATGAATTACAGAAGATCGTTGATACGGTGCTTGAAGCGAGATCATGTAGGCGCCGGCAGGATAACTTGTCAGATCGAGCCGGATTTCATTTTCGCCTTTTTCGAGGACTACCTGACGCACCAATGGCATTGCTTTTCCATTTTGATCCATCAACTGAACCAACATCGAGGTGGCTTCAGGGCTGTTTACGAATAGAACGAATTCCGCGTCCATTCTTCCGGGTTCAAGCCGGGTCTCAATTATTTGTGGCTTTTCTTCAGCCAATACAACATGTGTTTCCGATTGCAATGCCAAGAGTTCGGCATCGTCAGGCGGCAATGGCTGAGCCATCGCACCAAAAGGAATTACACAAAAAGCAACGAGTAGTTTTTTAATCATCTAGTTAATTTAATAGGTTCGGTGCAAAGCTTCACCTTTCGATGGGCTGTATTCGGCCTCTCCTATGTGAACGGTTACGTGTGTAAGGTTGAAGCGGCAAACGACAGCTATTTATTACATCTTTTTCACTGGAATACCCGCTGTCTGTTCAACATACAAAATATCTATGGGCGCTATTTTCTGTATCAAACGGGTGTGATATAAGCTGGAGATTTTGATAGTATTACCTAAATATGAAAATGCATCAAACAATCATGCAAACCTGAGGATGGTCATTTGAAGTAATTCTCAGAACCTCTTAGAGAGATGATAGAATTTTCTACACATGCCAAGACCGAAATTGTGAATCAAGGGGGAATATAATATCGGTGGTTTTGCACAAAAAAAATCCCTGATTCTCGAAAGAAACAGGGATTTTGAAGAGTGAAATCTATGTTATTTAACGGCTGCCTTGATTAGATTCAAAGCAGAGCCTGCTTTGAACCATTCAATTTGCGCTTCATTGTAGGTATGATTGGCCAAGATCGTTTCACTGATTCCGTTATCGTGGTGGAACACCAGTTCCAACGGCTTGCCTGGTGTGAAAGTGGTCAAACCGAGGATGTCGATGGTGTCGTTCTCCTGGATTTTATCGTAATCTTCTTTATTCGCAAATGTCAGGGCGAGCATGCCTTGCTTTTTGAGGTTCGTTTCGTGAATGCGGGCGAAACTTTTTACCATTACAGCGCGCACACCTAAGTGGCGAGGTTCCATAGCAGCATGTTCGCGGCTAGAACCTTCCCCGTAATTCTCATCACCGATGACCATCGATCCGATATTAGCCGCTTTGTAAGCACGCTGTGTAGCCGGAACTGGTCCGTATTCACCAGTGAGTTGATTCTTCACAGAATCGGTTTTCTCATTGTAAAAGTTTACCGCACCAATAAGCATGTTATTGGAAATGTTATCGAGATGCCCGCGGTATTTCAACCATGGACCAGCCATAGAGATGTGATCGGTTGTACACTTTCCTTTGGCTTTAATCAAAAGCTTCAATCCTTTCAGATCAATGCCTTCCCAAGCTGGGAAAGATTCGAGTAACTGAAGACGATCGCTAGCAAGTGCTACTTTCACTTCAACCCCTGAACCATCTGTTGAAGGAGCTTGATACCCCGCATCTTCCACTGCAAATCCACGAGATGGAAGTTCATCTCCTGTGGGAGCATCCAGCATTACCTGTTCTCCTTTGGAATTTGTCAATGTATCTGTTAAGGGATTAAAACTCAGATCACCCGCAATCGCTAATGCAGTCACCAGTTCCGGAGAACCAACAAACGCATAAGTGTTTGGATTTCCATCGGCACGTTTGGCAAAGTTCCGGTTGAACGAGTGCACAATGGTATTTTTTTCTTGCTTTTCAGCACCCATACGAGTCCACATACCGATACATGGTCCGCAAGCATTTGCAAAAACTTTCGCGCCCATTTTTTCGAACACATCCAGAAAACCATCTCGGTCGATAGTGTAACGAACGAGTTCCGAACCAGGTGTGATGGTGAATTCGGCTTTAGCAACAAGGTCTTTGGCAATGGCCTGACGTGCAAGAGAAACAGATCGACTGATGTCTTCGTAAGATGAATTGGTACATGAACCAATCAAGCCAACGTCAATTCTTGTAGGCCAGCCGTTTGCTGCAGCTACTTCTTTCATTTTGGAGATGGGCGTAGCCAAATCCGGTGTGAAAGGTCCGTTCAAATGTGGTTCAAGTTCATCAAGGTTGATTTCGATGATCTGATCGAAGTATTTCTCAGGATGTTCGTAAACGTCAGCATCGGCAGTGAGGTGCTCACGGATTCCGTTGGCCAAATCAGCCACTTCGGCACGACCGGTACTGCGCAAGTAGCGCTCCATGGAATCGTCGTATCCAAACGTGGACGTGGTGGCCCCAATCTCGGCGCCCATGTTACAGATGGTTCCTTTTCCAGTACAGCTCAGGGATTGAGCTCCTGATCCAAAATATTCGACAACAGCACCTGTTCCGCCCTTTACGGTAAGGATTCCTGCTACTTTCAGGATGACATCTTTAGGAGAAGTCCAGCCGTTGAGTTTACCAGTAAGTTTCACACCGATGAGCTTTGGAAACTTCAATTCCCAAGCAAGACCGGCCATCACATCACAGGCATCAGCCCCACCAACACCGATGGCGATCATACCTAATCCACCTGCGTTTACAGTATGAGAATCGGTTCCAATCATCATTCCGCCAGGGAAGGCATAATTCTCAAGGACAACCTGGTGAATGATACCAGCGCCTGGTTTCCAGAATCCGATACCGTATTTATCGGAAATGGATGATAGAAAATCGTATACTTCTTTATTCGAGTTTACAGCAGTATTCAAATCCACCGCAGAACCTGTTTGAGCGGTAATAAGGTGATCACAGTGAACCGATGAAGGAACAGCAACCTGTTTTCGGCCAGCCTGCATAAACTGCAACAAAGCCATTTGGGCTGTTGCATCTTGCATGGCAACGCGGTCTGGAGCAAAATCGACATAGGAATTACCACGCTCAAACGCTGTGTTAACGGGGTTTTCCCACAGGTGTGTGTAAAGAATTTTTTCGGAAAGAGTGAGGGGACGACCAACCACTTTGCGTGCAGCCTCTACACGCGCCCCGAAACCTGCGTACACGTTCCGGATCATTTCAAGATCAAATGCCATGGAATATTTTTGTTTTCGATTGATTATCAGAAGCTTTCAAAATAGAGCTCTGCGGAGCTAAAGTAAGCGATAAAGCGGCTGAATGCAAAGAATGAAGTGCTGATTATTTGAGACCACGATTGCTTCGGAATGAAATATTTGAGGAAGTGGGGAATTATCAATCGCTCCGTGTAAAAAGACACCAATACAAAACTCGGAACTGACAACGATCAATATTGCCCTCGGGTTATTTGTTGCTGATTTTCATTTCCGATGGAGGAGCCTAAACTTAAATTCCAGAGATTCGTTGTTCAAGAAAAGAGATAAATACGGCTCACAATGGCGGATAAAATATACCGGCGAAATTTCCTAGGTCGCTTGACTGCGGGAATTTCAACAGCATTACTGGCTCCGCTGAGTGGTGCATCCAACGCGATCAAACAATCGATCCATTCAAAAGACAAACTCATGAATCCAATAAAAAATATCAAGCCCTTGGGCTTTCAGTGGGAAACCGCCGATCCTTTTTTGTTTTGTGTACACCATGAAGATAAATTTCCAAAAGGAAATGAAGTCATGGGGCCTGAGCGCAGCTATATGCAAGGCCGTCACATGGGTGATGATTTTATCATCAAAGACGGATTCCGCATGTACCATGGAAAGACTGTTCCTGGATTCCCGGGCCATCCGCATCGGGGATTTGAAACGATCACGGTAGTTCGTCAGGGTTTTGTTGATCATGCCGATTCTATTGGCGCTTCTGGACGTTATGGCGATGGCGATGTGCAGTGGATGACCGCTGGAAAAGGGGTGCAACATTCGGAAATGTTTCCCTTGCTCAAATCTGACCAAGAAAATCCAATGGAACTTTTTCAGATTTGGCTCAA
>CALQRR010000212.1 GCA_943333015.1 Chitinophaga pinensis
AGGTCACATTCCGATTGGGATCTGTATAGAGAAAGTCTTGGGCTAATGTGTAATACACACGCGACAATCCATCTGTCCAACCGAATGGCTTGGTGAGGGCATCGTTCAACGCAAAATAAAGTTGGAAATCAATCGCCCCGTTCAGACCCGAATTAAAGGTTCCCCGATTGCGCGATCCTTCGGTGAAAAACGATTGTACGCCAACGCCATGTTCCCAGATCTCGCCAAATAAATTCAGTTTCGGATAAGCTTTATGCAGCTCTTTCGACAGATCTGCCATGTAGTGCTGATCGGCATATGAATACGTATCAATCCGAAAATCATCCACACCAGCATATTCAATCCACCAGATATAACTCTGCGTGAGGAATTTGGCCACATGGGGATTGCGCTGATTCAAATCGGGCATATGCCTATCAAACCAGCCATCATTGAATTTTTTCAAATCAAAGTCCGACACATGCGGATCAAGCAGGGTAGGGGCACGATACGATGTTTTGGTGAACTCCGGCCATTGATTCATCCAGTCTTTCGCCGGCATGTTGGTAAACAACCAGTGATGAATCCCAATGTGATTGGGCACAATGTCCATCACCATTTTCATTCCGCGGGCGTGCAACGCTTCAACGAGTTTCACATACGTCGCATTATCACCCAAGCGCGGATCAATGTTGTAATGATCAGTAATCGCATACCCGTGATACGACGTTTTAATTTCGTTATTCTCCTGCGCCGGATTCAGCCACAACGCAGTGATTCCAAGATTCTGCAGATAGTCCAAATGATCGGTGATACCCTGCAAATCTCCACCGTGACGGTAATACATAGAATCGCGCACAAGTGCCGTTTCGTTCATGCCTGCAACCACATCGTTTTTCGGATTCCCATTGGAAAACCGGTCGGGCATTATCAGATAAATCAAATCCGAGGTGTTAACGCCCATCGCTTTTTGCCTGGCCGGATTGCGTTGCAGCAGTTCGTAGTTGTAGCGAAGTTTCTTTTTCCCCAGCAGAATCTCAATGGGCATGATACCCGCCTGCGCCGACTTACTTATACTGATTGTCAGATATAGAAAGTCTGGATTCTCAGCCGGTAGGGCATCTTTGAGTTGCACACCCGGATAGGCGATGCTCACTTTTCCCGCTCCAATTCCAGGATGAAACACCAGCAACTCGACTTCGGGATTTTGCATGCCCACCCACCAAAATGCAGGTTCAATACGGTTGATCGTATTCTTTACGGAACCGGCCGCATAAACAGCACTGCTCAACAAAATGAACAGCAGAAAAATGACATTACGGATTTTCATAGCGTTAAAAATACACTAAAACCCAAACCCACAAGAACACTTGGCTGAAATTGATAAGCACTGGAGTGTTCCTGGAATTTCCCTCAACATCCAACCTCTATTACTTACCCGTGTATTTGCCCTGTTTTTCCGTATTTCGAAATGACCTCTCCTTCAAAATCAAGCCATTGCTGCCAACGGGCATCTACATCTACCACTTGCGGGTTCGCATATTTGCGAGCAAATTGTAAAAACAAGGTGTAATGTCCGGCCTCACTGGCCATCAACTCACGGTAAAAGGCCGATAATTCTTCGTCTTCAATGTTGTCGCTCAGCACTCGGAAACGCTCACAACTGCGGGCTTCAATCATCGCCGAAAACAACAAGCGGTCAACAAGTAACTTGTTCTGATCGCCTTCTTTGCTGATAAATTGCGCCAGCTCATTCACGTAAGGATCTTTTCGTTCACGCCCGAGTTTCATACCGCGCTTGAGAATAATCTCATGCACCCGTTGGAAATGCTCCATTTCTTCCCGCACCAACGCACTCATCTCCGTGACCAGTTCGGGATATTCCGGATATTTCACAATCAGCGAAATGCAGGTCGAAGCTGCTTTTTGTTCGCAAAATGCATGGTCTGTCAATACCTCTTCAATGTTCTGGCCGGCCAAATAGGCCCAGCTTGGATCGGTGTCAAGCTTTAATCGGAGCATACGCAAAGTTAGGGAAGCCTATGGCCAAATGGTATCATCAGCCACCGAAAGAATTATCAACGGTGTTGTTCGTAAAATGCTGGGCGGCAAACGGGCTTTCCTTCCAAGTCCGGCCTGCCCAATGGCCCACACGCTTCGGGCTTTTCATGCAATCCCTGCCGCGCGCGATCAATGTAAGCAATCGGGAAATTTACACCACTCACACATCCCCACGAGCAATGCCGTTCACATAAACAGCAATCACCTGAATCGCTTCCGCCACTTCACATCCGGCAAAGCCAGTCAAATCAGCATAAGCGATTTCCTGATTATACTGCTCCAGAAAACGCTCCGACTCGGCTCCAAAACTCCAATGCCATTTTTCTTCTTCATAGCCCTGCTGGCGACTTTTTCCTTTGGCGGTATAAGGTTGGAAAAATCCAAACGTCCCAGCATGCGCACACAGCCAAGCATACTCGCGCTGGCCTTGTGCTTCTTCAAAATAGGAATCTTCCACCGAATTAATATCGAAGTCGGTTCCCCAATGGTGACGTGATGTTCCGGGCATTGCTGAGTAGCGCAATATCCATCGGGCTTTTTCTTCCTCTGTCAAATTTCCTTCGGAAAGATTTCGTCCATTGGTCAGCGTTCTTCCAAACCATTTATTTTCCCATATCTGCCGCTGCCGCTCAAAATTTCGTGTTGAGGAAACAATGCGTAACCCAATGCCCTCATTCTTGGCAGCCGCATGCATCTGCATCCAGGCTGCTGCTACTTCTTTTCTTAAAAAATGCTGGTCTTCATCGGTTGTAGAAACATCCAATGCCACAAAATCACGATCCTGTGCCGGATGCAATTTCCCCAACAGGGCTTCTTTCTTTAGTATTTTCATTGGATACGCAAATGCACCAGCGCCGCGCGTTCTGTGGATCCAAATCGGTACCGGTAAAAATACACGCCCTCCGGCATTTCTTCACCCGATTGTGATTTGCCATTCCAGCAAGCTGTTTCTTCTTTCGTGCTTTCGTAAATCAACTCTCCCCAGCGTGTATACACATACAACTCGGAACAGGGTAAAAAGGACTTATCGAATGGCTCGGGCGACAACTGCAAGGCCGGACTGAAACAATCGTTCTGTCCATCACCATTGGGCGAAAAGGCATTCGATTCATTTTCTTTGTAGTATTTCGAAATGTCTTCGATGTATTCCGACAATGAAAATGTATCGCGGCATTCACCGTTTTGCACAATCAATACGGCCGACAATGTATCGTTGTATGGAAAAGCAATCACCGGATTTTCGAGTGTCGTTCCGTTTCCAGAACTGAACGTCCAGCTGAGCGATTGGTAATCGGTGCTCGAATCGGTAAACGCAGCTGTAATTCCTTCACAGGCTGCAAAAAACGAATAGCCAAACAAGGCCGTCGGCTTACTCACAAGTAGCACCTGTACCGAATCTTTTGCAGGACATCCGGGTGTTCCTTCGTTGGGAATGCGCAACACATTAAACTGCGTGTCTTCTGTAACAACTGCGGTTGGTGTTGCTGAACTTGCATTGGTCAAAAATGACGCAGGTGTCCACGTATAAGTATAGTCAGAAGTGTTATCGGGTAAACCTAAAAGTGCAGGTTCTCCAGCGCAGGCATTCACATCTGGTCCGGCATCCATCACATCAAAACGTCCGTTTACAGGAACATCCAACGTATCCGAACATCCTTCAGGACGATTAATCACCAGCATATACAGTGTATAACCGTCTAAATAGGCCGTCGGATTTTGAACCAATGGATTACTTAATCCAACCGCAGGCGACCAGGCAAAACTGGTTCCCGGTGCAAACACATCGATGGGGCCAATTTGCAACGAATCAAATACACATCCTTCGGTTATCTCTAAAAAGTCGCGGCTGCTTCCCAATACCGTTAACTGTTGCGTTACAGTATCCACACAAGTTCCAACACTAATCACTACCGAGTATTCCATCGAAGTATCAGCAATCAGCGAGGGCTTTCGTCCTTCCGGATCGCTCAGTGTCGATGGGGATGACCACTGGAAATTGAAGTACGGATCATCAAATTCATCTGGCCCGAGTGTTACCACTTGTCCGCGACACGCAATCAACGGAGCAAGCGATCCTTGAATATCAGAAATCACATTTACCGTCAAGGATACGGTATCGGCTCCGTTACATGTTAAGCTGCTACTGGCAATCAGTATTACTTCATACGTACCACTTTCGGTAAAGGTGTAGGAGAAGTTTTGAGTTGAAGAAATTTCAACATCACCCAAACGCCAGCTGAAAAGATCGGCATTCACACTGGTATTGCTAAACTGAGCTGTGTATGGGGCACAACCAATGGGATCGGTTATACTTGCGAAGGCAGAAACAGTAATGGGTGATTCAAAATCGAATTTTACCAGCAAATTGTTGCAGTTGCTCGAATTATTGTTAGGAGAATATACATTAGGTGTTATACCCGGGAAATCACTCTGACCTCCACATCCACC
>CALQRR010000213.1 GCA_943333015.1 Chitinophaga pinensis
CAGGTTATCAACTGGACGTCAGATGCAGAAGCGTGCCAGTTTACGATCAAAGGCATGGCAGATTTGGGATTGAAGATTGTTGAACGCAATGCCCACACGTTTATAAAGATGAGCTCCCACGGTAAAGTGCCATTCCCGTTTACTTTGAATATTGAGATTCGTCCGCTGGAGGGTAATTCGGAGACCCAATTGCAATTCGATGGCGAAGTCAATGCGTTTCTACGAATGATGGTGGAGAAGCCTCTTGGGAATTTTTTCAACATGCTTCTTGAAGGATTAAGCCGCCAGTTCTAAGTAAATACGGGCATTCTGATTGCTTTTTCAAACGATAGATACATCTTCTCTTTCCTGTTTGTTAAATTCTGTTAAATAATCTTTGGTTATTCGGAAAAATCAGGGCAAATTTGCACCCAACTACATTTTAACCCACACTCATGAAAAACACACTGAAGTTAGCTGCGTTCGCACTGATCGCCGTATTCGTTGTTGCCTGTTCAGGCGGGAATGGTCCTGAAACAACTGCTAAAGCTTATATCGATGCATTGAATGCAGAAGATTTCGAAAAAGCAAAAGAATTTGCTACAGAAGACACTAAAGGAATGCTTGATTTCATGAAGCAAATCTCTTCCATGGGTGGCGAAAAGAAAGAAGCAAAAGAGAAAAAAGAAATCAAAGACTTGAAATGTACTGTAGAAGGTGATACTACTGCAACATGTACATACATGGCCGGAGATAAAGAAGAGAAACTGAACCTGAAGAAGTCAGGCGAAAAGTGGCTCGTTCACATGCCAAAGGAAAATCCAATGGGTGGTGGCGAAGAAGGTGGAGCAATGGAAGGTGATATGAGCGGAGCTGATACATCTGCAACGGCTGCACCAGCTGAAGAAGCTCCTGCTGCTGAGCAAAAATAATTATTGATCTTCCGTATTTACATGCGTAGATTCCGGAAGATTATACTCATTTCAACGGCCCTTTTTTTTGCCGGCGTCGGTTTTGTTTTATACAAAGCCTTCTGGGATCCAGAGAACACCAAACAGGTCTTCTATCCCATGAGCCAGCAGGAAAAAGGGCTTTTGCGTGAAGGTGATATTGTCCTTCGCCGTGGTTACGGACTTTTTTCTGACGGAATTGTAGAAGTACAAAACAGTCCCGCGGGAGTTTCGCATTGTGCCATGGTCGTTGCTGAATCCGGAAAATGGAAGGTCGCACATGCACTTTCCAGCTCCGTAGCAACCATCGATGGCGCTCAGGAGCAATCTCTGCAACGGTTCCTCAACGAAAGTGTTCCCAACACGATCATCGTCAAGCGTTTCCGCACAAGCCCCGATACCATGTCGATGATTGTTAACCGGGTGCGGTATTATGCGGCAATGCACAAACCGTTCGATCACAATTTCGACAAAGTCGACACTACTAAGTTTTACTGCACCGAATTGTTTCAGCATTGCTTTCAGGATGTATTGGGGCGAGATATTTTTGCTGGACAGTTAGATTCCAATACAACAGGCATTTACGACCTGAGTACCTTTCAGGACACCTTGCTTTTCGAGACAATTCTGGATCATCGGAAACGCTGAAACGTAAATTTCACATTTCTCTGCATTTCATCCGTCGCAATTGTCCTATATTCGAAACCGGAAACAGGGAAATACACATGAAAAAAGTAATTGCGTCCGGCCTTTTAATACTGGGTCTGCTGCCACTCGTTGCTCAGAACGAGGCCGCTGTAGCAGCATATAATCAAGGCATCAGTGAATACAATAATAAAGACTTCCGGTCGGCCGTTCAGAGTTTTGACAAAGCCATTCTGGCCGATTCAACTTTTGGTAAGGCTTGGTTCAATCGAGCCGTCTGCAAAACAGACTTGAAAGATTACACCGGAGCTGTTTCAGATTATTCCCGTTCAATTGCCATTGGAGGAGAAAATAATAAAGCTGTTTATTTCATGGGGCAAGCACGTTTTCTCGCAAACGACAAAACAGGTGCGTTGTCTGATTTCAGGAAAGCAACCCAACTGGATCCCAAAAATGCGGATGCATACTTTTATGCAGGCGGTATTTTATTTGAAAACGGTGCATATCAAGACGCTGTCGAACAATTCACGCAAGCCATTCGTGTCCGCAGTGATTATGCCGAAGCATACAATGACCGAGGCAGCGCCAAGTTAAAACTCGAAGATTCAAAAGGAGCGATTGAAGATTACCGGATGGCCACAAAACTCAATCCGAAACTGACGGTAGCTTACAATAATCTGGCATCTGTATTAAGGCAAACCTATGATCTTCAGGGCTCCTTGCAGGAATTCAATTATTCATTGATTACCGATCCCAACAGCAGCACCACATATGTCAAACGCGGCCGCTTGAAAATTGATATGCAGGATTATGATGGCGCCATGACTGATTTTAATAAAGCCATTCAGTTAAATCCCAAAGATCAGTATGCTTTCAACAACCGTGGATGCTTGAAAAACAAGTTGAGAGATTTTGCTGGAGCGATTGCTGATTTAGATCAGGCGATCAAAATCAACCCATCTTACGGGTATGCTTATTTGAATCGCGGGATTGCTAAAGAAAATTTGCGTGATCTCACAGGGGCCTGTAAGGACTGGAATGAAGCATCACAAAATGGCATCGATGCCGCTAAACAATTTGCTGATACAGAATGCAACTGATGATTACAGCCATGAAAAAGCAACTATTCTTATTTCTTTTCATGCTGCCAGTTATTCTGAATGCGCAGCAGAACGTTGAATTTACAAAAGCCAATTTTCCCGATAATAAAGCTGGGTTAAAAGAAGCAATTAATAATATTGAAACTGGCGACAGTTATTATCTGGCAGCTGATTATCTGAAATATTTAGCGGTTGAATATTATGTCAAAGCCAATGGTTTCAATTCCAACAACGCACTTATCAATTTTCGATTAGGACACTCGTATCTCAATTCTCCCAATAAATACAAAGCCCTCGAGTTTTTGCGCAAAGCCTATCAGATGAATCCGGCCATTGATCCGGAGATTACATTTTATTTAGGCGAGGCATATCACCTGAACCACGATTTTGATAATGCGATCAAGTATTATTCGTTGTACAAGTCTGTTGCAGAGAAGAAACCTGGTTTTGATGCTGATAAGCGTATAACCGAATGTAACGAAGGCAAGAAACTTGTTGCCAATCCGGTACGCGTAATGATTGAAAATCTAGGCCCGGTGGTTAATTCCAAATACCGGGAATATGCAGCTGTCATCACCGCCGATGAATCGGTGATGCTATTTACATCTCGCCGTTCCAATACTACTGGTCAGGCAATTGCAGAGGATGGAATGTTTTTCGAAGACATCCTTTCAACCACCAAACAAAATAAAGCCTGGACACCACCTGTCAATCTTCCTGCTCCGGTAAATACCAAGCTGCACGATGCCACCATTGCCCTTTCGGGCGATGGTCAGAAGCTGTTTATTTATACAGACGAAAACGAAGGAGACGTTCTGCTTTCAATTCTTGAAGGTGATAAATGGTCAAAGCCTGAACCTGCCGGTGGAGGAGCAATCAACACTAAATACTCGGAGATTCATGCATGTTTTTCGTACGATGAAAAATCCATCTATTTTGTAAGTAACAAGCCGGATGATAATTTCGGTGGTTTTGATATTTACGTTACACGACTTGGCGAAAATGGTAAATGGGGAAAGCCCGAAAATATGGGGCCGACCATCAATACCATTTACGATGAAGAAGGTGTTTATATGCATCCCGATGGCAAGACCATGTATTTTAGTTCGAAAGGACATCGGACCATGGGTAGCTATGACATTTTCAGAAGTCAACTCGAAGATGGCAAATGGTCAGAACCAGAGAATGTTGGGTATCCGATAAATTCGGCCGATAAAGATGCATTCTTTGTTGTTTCCGCTTCCGGAAAGCATGGGTATTATTCATCGGCGCGAATGGATGCTATTGGAGAAACGGATATATACATGATCACCCTACTTGGACCGGAGAAAGAACCCGTGCTCAACGTAGAAGATCAGTTGCTCATCAGTCGTGTGATGAAAACCGACGTTCAATCGATTGCAGAGGCCCGCGCTGAGACCGTTATCGCCGCCAAGACCGATAAAAATAAATTCCGTTCTGAGGTTACAATCCTCAAAGGAACCATCGTGGATGCATTGGACAAGCATCCGCTCAACGCCATCATCGTTATTACCGATAACGAAAAAAATACAGTCGTTTCTACTTTTCAGGCAAACTCAAAAACAGGGCAGTATCTGGTTTCACTTCCATCTGGTCGTAACTATGGTATTGCAGTAACACTGGAAGATTATTTGTTTCATTCCGAAAACATCGACTTGCCAAAATCAACGGCATATCAAGAAATCAATAAAGATATAGAGCTCAACAAGCTTGAAATTGGTAAGAAAATCGTTCTCCGAAATATCTTTTACGACTTTGATAAAGCAACACTTCGTAC
>CALQRR010000214.1 GCA_943333015.1 Chitinophaga pinensis
ATAAAGCAGCCCGGACGCATCAGGAGATTGCAGAAGTGGAAACAGAGATGCTAGCGGAAATTCCGTTGAATCGTTTTGCCAAACCCGAAGAGATAGCCAACGCAGTTGCATTCTTGGCATCGCCAGCTGCGGCGTACATCAATGGTATTAATTTACCTGTTGATGGTGGACGAACAGCGAATTTATAAATTCGGGTGGCTGTAAATGTCAATACGAATATTCGCAAATCGTTCCGAGGCTTTGCGATGTGAGGAAATGGTGAACGCAATGCTTCAGATTTCACGAGTGTACCAAACAAAACGGATGATTCAAAGAAGCTGAAATGCCCGCACTTTGCACAACCACTGTTAAGGCCAGTTGTTGTTTACTTTTTCAATCAGCGGAGGAATTCACAGATCTAAATTCTTCTCTTTTATATATGTCCTAATCCAATCACAAATTCCATTGAAGTCCAATTCTCCCGAAGCTATTCTTATTACAAAATCGTATTTTTCATTTTGATTTGCACTAATATCTTTTCCACTTTCAATAATGAAAAGTCTCATAATAACGTAACCAATCCTTTTGTTTCCATCTACAAATGGATGATTGTTTAATATGCTCTCAATAAGAGCAGCTGCTTTCTCAATTGATTCAGGATATAAATCAACGCCATTAAAGGTTTGAAAAGGTCTTGCTAAAGCAGATTCAAGTAAACCGACATCTCTAATTCCAGTCGAGCCACCAAAGCGTTCAATTAAGATATCATGAATATAAATTGCCTCTGAAACTGAAATCATTTCGATAGTCGCTCCAAAACCTCTTTATCCTCGTGGAGAATTTTATTGAGGTTGTTCGATAGCATAACTTCCGAATTTGTTCTCGTTAGCAACTCCTTTAAATAATCAAGAATACTCTCAAGGATTTCATCTGGAGCATTATCCAAGACCTTATTTATCTGCTCTTTGACTTCATTCTTCGACATGACGGACATTTTACCAAAAGTAATAAATCTTAGTCTTTAAAGCAAGCAAACGATTGGCTCTAACAGATGCGATAAGCTTAAGTGACGATATAAAACGAAACAGGCAATTAAAAGAACCTGAATACATCGTTTCATCGGTGCGGACATTTATGTTAAATGCGGTTAAGGTTTGATATGTATGATCTTATTGTCATGAATAATAACTAATTCACTCTTCATTTTCCGTTTGAATTCAATCAGTTTGTCATGAACTTTTTCCATGCCATCAAGAATTCTCTGTTGATTTGAGATTCTTTCATACGTTTTCATTGCTGTTCATGAGCTCATTAATCCGAGCGAGCATGATTCTTTCTGCCTCAAATGATACTTTCTCTGGTTAACACCTTTTGCTATTTCGTCAGCATTTACAAACCCTTTACAATCCAATATCTCAGGTAAAATTGTAAACGATGCAGTATTTTTCCCCACTCCGTTAAATCCTGCGATCAAAAAACGATTCTTTTTCAGCCCGCTAAGATATTGATTTTCGGAGTTTTAGATTTGAGTGTGTGCTGTATTGTAAGAAGCGCTTTTGCGCTTTCCGAGTGTGGCATAGGTGTTTGGAGAGGACCTTATCAAAGGGAATTGTGGACGCATCCTCCATATGATTAAACCCCTCGCATAATCACTCAATACACTTGTTCCTGGAAAAGCGCTTCGGCCTTGTGTTTTCTTCGGCGCTGAAAAAAACGCTGTAAAAAAGGCTGCAACATTTCGGCTCCTTTTTCGCGGATACCGTCGGCATTTTTGGCGGTTACGTTGGCAACCAATGTTTGGGTTAATACCCCCATCAGCATGCGCAGTGGATTAAACGAATTTCCCCAGAAGACCTTCTTCGCTATGATGCCTGTTACCGTTCCGATGGCCACATTGCCTATGCCTTCTTTTAAATCGGGCAATTGGGTCACATCCTGAATGGCTTTTCGGAGGATGTTCATCGGCTTGAGGTTGTCGACCATTTCCTGAAAATGGCTGTTTATATCATCGTACTGAATCTTCCGCAGCGTTTCAAGCTCCGCAATACGTTGATTTAATTCAATACGTGCATCCGTTTTCATAGATCTATTTATGTGATAACTGATGAATAATAGAATTACATACGGGTAGTTTAATAAGCGAATTCCGGAAGGCTAAAATAAATAACGTAATGAGTAAATAGAAGCAGGCAACAATAAAGAAACCGTAATAAATAGTGCCGAAGACGGATCCGATCCACATTGCTGCTCCGATATTAACCATCGTCAAGACAATTAAAAGGAATACGAGAATGATGAATCCACCTGCCAGTGAAGAGAACATGTCTGCTGTTTTGCCGATTGATTTCAACCGGACTAATTCAACATTTGTCTTGGCATAAATTTCCCCTTTTTCAAAGAGCGATTCCATTAAAGTTGCCTGATCTTCCATAGTTTGAAATTATTGAACGGTATAGCGGAACGAGATAGTAATGCCTCCATTGGAGATGGTAATGGCATTGCTTCCACCTTGTGTTACCGGATTGAATGTACCTGTTGCAATGACTTCGTCAGAACTTAGCAGATCTTCATCCACCAATTGGTATTTCCATACTTCGTTGGTAAACTGGATGCTACTTACCGGAGAAAGTGACGTAGCAAAGACGTCGGAAATGGTGTTGGTGGTGTTATCGTAACCGGAACTGGTATTTTTTCCAAAGTTCAATTTCAAGTCAGGACCAGATCCGTCGAGATCCCATTCGGTGCCGGCCGGATTTGCAGTAGGCACATTGGAAATATCAATGGTAGAGGCATACCGGTATTCGCAACCCGCATTTTCTTTGGCATCCGAATCGAAATTATTGGCTTGGCTATCGGTACACCCTTCTTTCTTGTCACAGCTAGTGGTAAGCAGTGTAAATGAAGAAAGAAATAGTGTAATAATGATATAATTGGCTTTCATATGGATAAAAGAATTAATGATTATTGTTGGTGGAAATCTGACCAACTTTATCGTTGACCTGATTTTTAAAGTCTAATTTTACATCTTGTATTTTCATTTTTCCTTTGTCCATCATGTCTTCGGTATTATTACGGGCATCGGTGTATTGACCTTCCATCTGATCCAGAAAATCATTGAATTTATCACGAAGTCCATCGGCAAAATCATCGCCTTTTGACATTATTTTTTTACGAGTATTCACCCCTTTATCGGGTGCGAATAAAATACCCAAGAAAGCACCTGCGGCAGCACCAGCAAGAACACCTAACAAAATTTTACCTGTATTCATGATTTCTGTTATTTAATTTGTGTGTTAATGGGATTAAGCAATTCCTGAATGAAATAGATGCTTTATTTATACCTGTTGGTGTCGTTTGATAGGGCGTGGAAATAACCTTTTAAAAACACCTGTACATTTATTGCATCCGATTTAATTCCGCGTATTTGTTTTATTCATTTAATAAGACAAAGGTGCTTTGCCGGGAATAGTTCCCGTTGTAGTTTGGTGGGGAAATGTTACAGGATTCCCACTTGATACGTTGAATGAGTGCTTACTAAAACATGCATATACCGCCTGTAATCCGCAGGGGTGTTTGCATACAGCTTTTTCAGATTCGGGAATGCTAAATGTGGATGTGCGGAAGGATGCACACCCTTTTACCATGCTTGGTAGAAACGAAATGCCCGCGTGAGGGATGCGCAGGGCTTGGCCCCTTGGGGCGGAACCCCGCAGCAGCCCGGCGCTGGACATACAGAACAGCGTGGCGTATGGACAGGGGCACGCCCTACTCCGTGGTAGTAAAAACGTACGTTATTTATATGCCGCGCGGTTTAAACGGTCGTTGATGGCGCGACCGAGGCCGGTGTCGGGAACGGGTTCGGCGAGGATGATGGAATGACTGAGCGAATCGGCCAAACGCAGGTAGGCAAAGAGGTTGACGGCGGCTTCGGTGATGTTGCCGCTGGGACTCAGAATAAGCTGATGGCTGGAAGGATAGTCGGGAATGGGTGCAGAAAAACAGATGAGCACGGGGTTTTCTTCCCGGTAATTAAGGAGCAGTTGGTCGATGTTGCCGAGCAGTAGGTTTTTGCGGGGCGAATAATGTGCATCGAGCATGCCGGGTGCCTGCGGATTGGAGGAATGCTTGCGAATGAGCACGCGACCAACACAGTCCTCAATCTCCTCGAGCGACAATCCACCGAGTCGGTACACGGTGATAAATCCGTCTTCCATGCCCACAATGGTACTTTCGAGGCCTACGCTGCAAGGACCGCCGTCGAGGATGTAGGGAATTTTATCGCCCAGTTGATCGTTCACGTGCTGGGCGGTGGTTGGGCTCACGTATCCAAACGGGTTGGCACTGGGCGCCGCCAGCGGAAAAGGCAGCTGCTGAAGCAAGGCCAGACTGAGCGGATGATCGGGAATGCGCACGGCTACGTGAGGCAGTCCGCTAGTGACCAAATCGGGGATATTCGGTTTACGGGCCAGCAGCAAGGTGAGCGGACCGGGC
>CALQRR010000215.1 GCA_943333015.1 Chitinophaga pinensis
AGCGATCCATATCAAACCTCCGATATTCGTGGAAAATGGATGATCCAACCGGAGGGATTTCCCGAAATGCAGCTTGATTTAAAACAATCAGCTCCTCGTGCAGAAGGAAATGTGCGCATTGGAAATATCCCAGCAAAAACGACAATTTCCATCAGCGGAAGCCGAATCGACCTGCAGATTTCACATCCCGATCTCGAAGAATCGTTGAGGTTAAATGGAAGTATTTTCAGTTCTCAGGATCCCAAAAGCATGAGTGGCAAAGGAGCAACTGCAACAGGAACATCCTTCAACTGGACAGGCACTTACAGCGAAGCACTGCGCGATACCATTAAGCCCGATACACTGTCGCAGTTTACGGTTGATTCATTGCATATCACATATCCATTTGCCGCATTTGGCAGCGACAGTATCCTGCGTGCGGAGACTGTTTTATTGACCAATGCAACGGTTTGGACCTGCGACAAAGCAGGAAGGATTGAAAATACAGATGTGTTGATTCATCAAGGAAAAATCATTGCCATTGGACAAAAGCTCAACAGCATTTCACTTCTACCGAAAGGGATCGTAGCGATAAAAATAGATGCTACCGGAAAGCATATTTCACCCGGAATCATTGATGAACATTCGCATATTGCCATTACACGGGGAGTCAATGAGGGCACTCAGAACAACACGGCGGAAGTCCGAATTGGCGATATTCTCGAATCGAATGATCCGGGCATTTATTATCAGCTTGCAGGAGGCGTAACGTCTGCGCAATTGCTGCATGGTTCCGCCAATCCCATCGGTGGTCAATCGGCGGTAATCAAGTTACGATGGGGGAATACACCCGAGGGGCTTAAGAATTTGCAAGCACCGGGGCACATCAAATTTGCATTGGGAGAAAATGTAAAGCAGAGCAATTGGGGCGATTCTAAAAAAACACGTTTCCCTCAAACCCGAATGGGCGTGGAGCAGGTGTATTACGATGCCTTTCAACGTGCGAATGAATACCAGAAAAATCGGGCTGCTTGGGAAAAAGCAAGTGCCTCGCAACGTACCAAATTGGAAGCTTTTCGACGCGATCTTGAATTGGATGCGCTGGTCGAAATTCTCGATGGTAAACGCAACATCACCTGTCACAGTTATGTGCAATCAGAAGTCAATATGCTGCTTCACGTAGCCGATAGCATGAACTTTCACGTCAATACCTTCACGCACATTTTGGAAGGATATAAAGTGGCGGATAAAATCAAGGCACATGGCGCTAATGCATCCACGTTTTCGGATTGGTGGGCGTACAAGTTCGAGGTCAACGATGCCATCCCCTACAATGCGGCATTGCTCACAAAAATGGGCGTCAATACAGGAATTAATTCCGACGACACCGAAATGGGGCGTCGCCTGAATCAGGAGGCTGCAAAGACCATTTTATATGGCGGACTCTCTCAGGAAGAAGCGTTGAAATTGGTGACCATCAATCCGGCGCGCATGTTAAAAATTGATGCACAAACAGGCAGTCTCCTCCAAGGAAAAGATGCGGATGTTGTTGTGTGGACCGACAACCCACTTTCCATTTTAGCCAAAGTAGAAATGACCTTTGTTGACGGCATTCGGTATTACGATGCCGAACGCAATGCGCAATTGCTCAAGCATACTGAACAAGAACGTGCGCGTATTTCGGCGAAGCTACTCAAGGAATCGGGCAAAGGGAAAAAGCTAAAAACACCAATGCCTAAACGAAGACACGAAAATCACTGTGAAGATGAATTCACGGGTGAATTATTAAATGAGGAGGTTTCGCAATGAGAAATAGTCAATTAATTGCATTGCTATTACTGGCGGGAAGCCTAGTTAATGCGCAGGAAAAATCGACATCTATTCTTTTTCAAAATGCGGTGATTCATACCGCAAATGGCGTTATCGAAAATGGCGTGCTGGGAATTCGGGGTGATTCCATTGTACTTATCGCTGATGCACGCGTGGTTCGGATAGATGCTTCGGCTTTTGAAAAAACAATTCAACTCAACGGGAAGCATATTTTCCCAGGATTTATTGCGCTCAATAGTTCCGTCGGGTTGAAGGAAATTGATGCCGTTCGTGCCACACTCGATCATGCCGAAGTGGGCATACTCAACCCACATGTGCGCAGTCTGACCGCCTTCAACACCGATTCCCGAATAATCCCGACCCTTAGAGCTAATGGCATTCTTACTGTTCAAGCTTGTCCACAGCAAGGGCTGGTGAGTGGTCATTCTTCTGTTTTTCGTCTTAACGGATGGAACTGGGAAGATGCCGTTCGCTATGCGGATGACGGTCTGCATGTAAGCTGGCCATCGGCGCCAATGCATCTTAATCTTTCCGATACTTCTAGCAGAAATGCCAGCAGGAGCCTGAAACAGATCGCAATGCTTCAAGAGCTTTTCCGTGATGCGCAGGCGTATGCTTCCGTTAGCAATGCCGTGCAAAAGAATCTCCGACTCGAAGCAATGCGCGGTTTGTTTTCCGGAAAGGAAGCCCTGTTTCTGCATGCTGAAAATGCCCGGGATATTAGTGATGCCGTTTTATTCGCCGCGTCTTTCAAAATCCCCCGTATTGTTCTTGTGGGCGGAAATGAAAGCGGAGAAGTAATTCCATTATTGAAATCGCACCACGTGGCTGTTGTGTTATCACGCCTTCACCGATTGCCAGACCTGCCAGATAGCACTCCTCAGGAAATATTTTCATTACCGGCAAAACTGTATAAAGCTGGAATTACGGTGGCGCTATCATATGATGGTGATATGGAAACAATGGGCACCCGGAATCTTGGTTTTATTGCTGGTACAGCTGCGGCATACGGACTTTCTTTACCAGAAGCACTCGAACTCATTACACTTAATCCAGCCCGGATTCTTGGAATTGATTCGAAAGAAGGCAGTCTTGAAACAGGTAAAAAAGCCTGTTTTTTTATTAGTGAAGGCAATGCATTGGACATGATGTATTCAACTGTAAGCCAGGTGTATATTGATGGTGTTGAGGTTGATATTGATACTGAACAGAAAGAGCTTTATCGTAAATACATGAAGAAATACGGCCTGAATTAAATACGGTTTTTTTGTGATGTAAGATTCTTAATTGTCAGGTTGTTAAGATTTTAAAGCTGTGTAAGTTTCATTTGCTTTTAACTCTCCAATCCAAAGCCCAACCTTTAAAAAATGCTATTTTTGCACCGCTGAGAAATCTTCACAAACGTATTTCTTGAATATTTATGGAAGCGACGAAGGAAAAAAAGGAAAAGGATAACCGTCTGGTATTGATTCTGGGAATTTTACTGGGTATTTCGGTTATAGGAAATGTGTATTTGCTCAATCGTTCAACCTCCGCTGAGCAACAAGTTGTTGAAGAACGTGCTCAGGTAGATTCGTTAAATTCATTTAAGGTTGCATTGGAGAATGATTTCCAGGCAATGACTTTCGAGCTAGATCAGTTCAAGGGAAAAAATATTCAACTTGATAGTCTGCTTGAAAAAGCAAACGGGGATATTGCCAGACAAAAGCAAAAGATCGATTTCCTGATCAAGGAAAACAAAGACATCGATTTGTTGAAGCGCCAACTGGCAGAACTGAAGGTAATTCGTGATGGATACCGTCAGCAGATTGATCAGTTGATTAAGGAAAACAAAGAACTTCGGTTTGCCAATATCAACCTCACTCAAGAGGTGGATAATCTCAATAAAACAACCAAGGATTTAAATCAAAAAGTTGAACTGGCATCCGTCCTGAAAGCCGAAAGTATTTCCGTTAAAACCTTGCGTGAAAAAGGCAAAGGCAAGATGGAAGAAACCGAACGGGCCAAACGCGTAAGCCGTATATCAACTACGTTTGTGGTAGCCGAAAATAAAGTTGCTCCCAAAGGCGAGCGCGAAGTGGTCATGCGCATCATCAAACCCGATGGCTATGTGCTCACAGATCCAAACAATTCCAGTGGAACATTTACAAAAGAAGATGGCCGTTCGGCAGAATTCACCTTGCGTAAAAACATCCAGTACAACAACAACCGCGAAGAAGTAGTTTTTGATTGGGATCAACTAGAAGAGCTCAAGGCCGGATTGTACATTTCCGAGATCTTCCTCAACGGAAAACTCATGGGAAATTACAAGTTCAACCTGAAGTAAATCTCCGTCAATTCAGCCGGTGTTCATGAGTTCTGAAGAGCAGCGTTACCCGCAGTTAACCGACCCGGCATCGCAACTGGAGCCCTACTTTGTTCAAAAAGACCTTTTGCGGGATTTAATACTACAGATCCGAAAAGATTTTGAGTCGGCAGGTGTGCCCATTAAGTTGCTGCTCTCGCAAAAATACTCCTACGACGACCTGTGCTCCACCATGCAAAGTGCTTTCCGTGATCGCAGTTCGCAGCAATTGTTCAATTTACTGTATCGGGTAGATGTTTCCGAAAAACAACTCTTAGAAGGCATGCCCACACCGGGTATTGACG
>CALQRR010000216.1 GCA_943333015.1 Chitinophaga pinensis
GAGCCGCTGATGACAGACCAAGTGCCTATTCCGATATCCGGAGCGGAGGCGTTTAAACTCGTTGAGGTTGCACAAATAGACAGATCGGTTCCTGCTAGCGCCGTTGACGGTGGCGCATCTACCTGAATTTCTACTTCATCCGTAACATTTCCACAGGCGCCGCCAGGAATGGTCCAGCGAAACACATTTGCACCAATCGATAATCCGGTAATTGACGTGGTGGCTGCAGTTGCATTTTGGAAGGTACCGGTTCCGCTTACGAGAGACCAAAAACCTCCCGTTGCAGCAATTGCCGATAGGGTAGCTGATGAGGAGCAAATGATTTGATCTTCTCCGGCATTGGGCGAAAGGGGATTATTGTCAACGGTGATGATAACGTTATCGGCTTGCGTTGGGCATGTTCCATTTGAAATAGTCCACCGCAGCTCGTTGATTCCAACCGATAGTCCAGACACGGATGTACTTGCGCTGTTTGCATTGGTAAACAAAGCAGTCCCTGAAACGACAGACCATTGTCCATTTCCACTCAGAGGAACGTTTGCGGCAAGCGTTGAAACCGTAGAGCAGATGGATTGATCGGGACCGGCAAGGGAAGCAGATGGCGGAGATTCAACGGTGATTGTTACTTCATCAAATGAATCGCCACAGGCACCTGCCGAAATGGTCCAACGAAATACATTGGCGCCGGATGATAAACCAGAAATGGTTGTTGTTGCTAAAGATGCATTTGCAAATGTTCCGCTCCCGCTGATGATGGACCAAAGTCCACCTGTAGCCGCAGTAGCCGCTAATGTTGCAGATGAACTACAGATGCTTTGATCATCGCCCGCGAGGGCTGTAGTTGGCGGATCAAGAACGGTGATGGAAAGATCATCTTCCGAAACAGCACAGATTCCGTTGGTCACGGTCCATTTCAGCATATTTACACCCGTTGAAAGTCCCGAAACGCTGGTTGCCGGATCGCTGTCGGAAAGAAAAATGCCTGTTCCAGAAACGACGGTCCACTGGCCTGTTCCGGTCGTTGCGGCATTTGCGGAGAGTGTTGTTGAAGTTGTGCAGATGCTTTGATCATCGCCCGCGAGGGCTGTTGTTGGTGGATCAAGAACGGTGATGGAAAGTTCATCAAATACAGAGTCGCAGGGGATGTTCCCGATTGTCCACCGAAAAACCGAAATGCCGGGTAAAAGATCTGTGACAAGTGTAGAGGCAGAAGTAGGAGTGACGATTGTACCTGCGCCACTTATCAGCCGCCATACACCGACACCGCCTGGCGTTGGCGCTTCAAGTGTGAATTCTGTAGAACAAAGCGTGAGAGGTTCTCCGGCGTCCACCACGGGCGTGTCCTGCCAGGTAATACTGACTGTGTCGGAGGAGACGAGCACTGCCAATTGATACAATTCCCACACGAGTATATTCTCGCCCAGGGCTAGATTGCTGATTTCTGACGAGGGATTATTTACGTCAGAAAAACTTCCGTTTCCGGAGATCAGTGACCACTGGCCTATTGTTACAACCGGAATATTTGCGGATAATGTTGTTGAATTGAGGCAAACAATCTGGTCGGTTCCTGCATCGGCGATCTCGCTTCCAGCTTTAAGCTGAAAGGAAAAAAGAAGTAACCCGCCAATGCAGGCAAATACATATCGGTACCAAAAAACCATTGACATCTGAGTGTTATTACTCAGCCCCGAATTTATCACTCAAAATCGACAATTCGTATATCCGTGCGACGGTTTTCCTGATGCAGCGCTTCGGAACACTTTACGCCATTGCCGCATTTGTTTTTCAGAACCGATTCACCGTATCCTTTTCCACTGATTCTTTGGGCTGCTATGCCTTTTGAAATGATGTATTCCGCTGCCGATTTTGCACGAGCATCAGAAAGTTTCATGTTATCCGCATCGCTACCACGGGAATCGGTGTGAGAGCCAAGTTCGATGATCATGCCCGGATTTTCTTCCATCACCAGCACCACGTAATCGAGCACTTTGGCTGCATCCGGACGAATGTCGGATTTTGCCAAATCGTAAAAGATGCCTTCCAGCGCAATGACGCCACCTTCTTTCAGTCGCAATAACTTGAGTTCTCTTAAAAGGCGGTTTCCAGAACCTGCTGCTGTTACATCCGATTTGCTTTTCGACGTTGAAAAGTAGCCCACCCGATTAGCGGAAAGGCTCCAGCTGGTGTTTTCCGCCAAGACGGTTTCATAGATGCCGTTTTCGTCGGTTAAGAAATCCATCACTTCCAGTGTTTTCTTGTTCACCAACTTCACCTTGGCATTGGTCACGGCCATGTTGGTTTGTTCATCAAGAACCTTTATTAACAAAGGAATTCCCCGAATTGGAGCGATACCTGTGCCCAATCGCGCCACCGCATCCGGTTCTTGTTCGGTACAGGGTGCTGTTATCTTTCTAGAAACATCCGGCAATCCTTCTTTGGATGCAACAACCTGATACTCGTGACATGGAATCAAGCTAAACCGAATAAACCCTTTTTCATCTGTAAATCCTTCTAACGACGCTGCATCTGGTTTTTGCTGATCGATCACACGCACTTTTGCGCCGGCAATGTCTTTGTTGAGGTATTTATCAAACACATTGACATACACTTTCGGCCGCTTCATCAAAATGCGCAAATCCTCTTTGGTGTTCGCCGGGCAGCCAGATTTTAATATCTGTTCGTGTTGTGGGTATCCTTCGCTGGTCGTTATCACTTTATAATCGGTGCACGGGCGGAGGATTGCAGTTGTTTTTCCTTCGCCATCGGCAGTTTCGTCCAGAATCAATTCATTCCCCAAATAGACTTGAACATGCGCTTGGGCAATTGCTTTCACATTATCCTGATCCACGACAATAATAGAAACAGGTCTTCTTTTATAGGTGAAGCGATAAAGGTCATCGCTGCCTTTTCCGCCTGTGCGGTTAGAGCTAAAAAAGCCGTTTTTACCGGAGTTGTTAAAGATCAAACCAAAATCATCGGCAGGGCTGTTAACTGGTGCGCCCATATTTTCGGATGGACTGAAAACGCCGTTTTTAATTTCAGAGCGGAAAATATCTAGACCGCCCATACCTCCCCATCCGTTAGATGCAAAGCACAGGAGGCTGTCTTTGTAGATGAATGGAAAAAGTTCATTGCCTTCGGAATTGATGGCTTTGCCAAGGTTTTCGGGTTTTGTCCAGCTGTTATTTTCAAAACGGCTCACATACAAATCGCTGCCACCATATCCGCCAGGCATGTCACTGGAGAAATACAGACGTTTTCCATCTTCCGAGAAAGCGGGATGACCAGTGGAGTATTCCTTGCTGTTGTGGGGAAAAGGAAGGATGTTTTTCCATTGATCTCCATCTTGTGTTGCAAAGAAGAGGTTGAGTTTGGTGATGTGATCGCTGCTGCGATGGACTTTTCCTTTAAAGAAGTTGTTTCGTGTAAAGGCCAAAGTGTTGCTTTCCGGATGAAAGCTCATCGGGCCTTCGTGGTATTTTGTGTTCAGTTTTTTGGAGAGCGTTTTTGATTCCTGTAGCGTGGAATCGTTGCTGCCCGTGGAGATGAATAGATCCAACCAGGGCTCATTATTCCAAGGGAAAAGCGATTTTGGAAAGCTTTTACCATGACCATTCGAAACCATCAAAATCCCTCCGGGGTAATACGCCGGACTGAAATCGGATGCGGCGGTATTGATACTCAGATTTTCGATTTTGTAGCTTTCTGATTCCGCAAAAAATCCGGTGAAATTCTTAACAGCTCCGGTAAAGCGTTCCCCCCGTTGATCGGCATCCATGAGCTGATCGTACTTTTCAAAATAGCGGAGTGCTTCTTCGTTTTTACCATTGCTTTCGAGCGCTTGTGCGAGGTACAGGTAATCTTCATTCCGGGCGATACCCGATTCAAGAACACGGCGCGTCCAAAATTCGGTTTTATCCGGATTGTTGGTTTTCCGATAGGCATCGGCCAGATTGCGGATCACGGTTTTATTATCCGGTTTCCTTTTGATGATGTGCTCGTAAAGTTCAATCGCCTCTGGATACGCATAGTTCTCGTAAAGGCGGTTTGCCTTTCGCTCAACGGGCGACTGCGCACACAAGGGCGCTGCTCCCAGTAAGAGCATGAGCAATCCGGTCCGGAAGGGGTGTTGGAAGGGTGATGCCATGTTCTTATTGCTTAGAAGTAACGAGGTGTAACGGTTTTGTTCTTGTTGAATCCGAAATCTGTCCGGAGCATAATTTCATGTGTACCACCCACATAGCCCGAAAGCCGACTGATGGTCTGATCATACGCATAGCCCAACCTGAAATTCTTGTTCAGCTGAATTTCAATCAAAGCGACCATCGCATCTTGTGAGCGATACGAAAGTCCAAAGCCAATCAGATCGAGCCAGTAAATATTGGCGTTCACATCAAATTGCATCGGAGCGCCTGTTACCTGTTTCACCATCACCGAAGGCTTGAAATGGAA
>CALQRR010000217.1 GCA_943333015.1 Chitinophaga pinensis
ATTTTCCGGGTTGGGGTATTTATAAGTTTCGAGTACATATGTTGCATTCCTTGGATTGAGAATTTTCCCTTTTAACGACGGTCTACTTATAAGGTTCCGCAGTTTTTACTTGTCGCTGTAAGGAACTGGGCATTAAACCTTCGTTAAAGCAGGAAAATTTATAAATGTTACATACAGATGTTATGAACTTGCTTGTTCAATAGATAGGATGCACTATAGCGTTAGGATGCCACAGTTGATCATACTCCATTGATCATTATTGAATTGCTACTGAATTGGATGTGAAGTATTGGTGTTTATTAAATGTCCTATATTTCATCATTTAAGCAAAAATAGCAAATAACCTTACATGAAGATATTTCTTGTTGATTAATAATGGTAGAAGTGACGTATTTTAATGTGAAATAAACATGAAGCGAACCACTTCTTTGTGAGAATCGTAATGAAAGCGAAGGAAATATGCACCACTGCTTGGTTTTTGAAAGGGCATAATTTGAAGTAGCCCGTCTGAATTCAAAACTGGTGGGTAAGTTAAAATGGACTGTCCTGTGAGGTTAAAAAGTTCAACCTGATTGGGCAAGCCTGTATAATGAGGGAATTGGATGAAGAGTTCACCAGTTGAAGGATTGGGTACCACGGTAAACTCCGGATGCGGGGCAATCGGATCTCCTTCCACTAATTCAAAAAGAGCAATGAGGTCACTTTCGGGATCGGGTGTTATGCTGATGATTTCAGTATTCGAAATGGGAAGCTGCAACCAGGTGTTACTGGATTCATCGTTCAATTGAATATGGATGAGCGTATCGCCGGATGGCCACTTAAGATAAAGTGGAATACGAACCTGATAAGGTCCGTTATTCGGCATAGATGCTGTTTGAGCGCAGTTAATGCTGATAATCCCATCTGGAAAACGTTGCTGACTAACGGTAATTTTAGGATACCCTTGCCCGAAAATCCAGTCATCAAAGAAATTTTGCAGCGATTGCCCCGATTGCTCTTCCAGTATATGGATCAAGTCTGAAGTCCTGGCCGAAGCTCCGGCGATGCCATCGGTTGAAAGATAGTGTCTTAATGAACCAAAAAACGCATTGTCGCCAATCTGCTTCCGAAGCATATGTAACACCATAGCCCCTTTGGCATAACTCAGTCGCCCATCGAAAATCTGTCCAACTTGAGATGTATCATAAACAAAAACGGAGCCTCCAGCTTGTTGAAGGATATTTGATGTTTGTGCTTGTTTCCATGCTTTGAAGTCCTGAGGGAAGAAACGTTCATAATATACGCCAGTGAAATAGGTGGCAAAGCCTTCGTTGAGCCAGATGTCGCTCCAACTCCCACAGGTTACATGATTTCCAAACCATTGATGAGCCAGTTCATGCGCCATGAGGCCTTCACCTGGATCCGACATGGAACTCATGGTTTGATGTTCCATGCCTCCTCCCCAGCCAAATTGTGCATGTCCATATTTCTCATCTGAAAACGGATAGGGAATCAGCAAACTGTCGTAAAACTGAAGCATCTGTCTTTCATATTGTGCTGCATCGCGCCATTGTTGCTCATTTTCGGGGTATACGTAGTTTACAACGGGAAGCAGTGCCGTTCTTAACTGAACAAGATTCGTCAATGCTATAAACGGTGCGATGCTCGTGCCAATAAGGTATGTAGCGATGGGATGGCGGTGTTTCCAGTGATGATAGATTCCATTATTTCCAGAATAGGTGGTTGCCAAAATGCCGTTTCCTGAAGCAAGGAAACCCACTGGCGTGTGAATGATCATATCGATTGAATCCAGTTTTTCGCCCAGATTCAATCGGGTTGGCCACCAATCAGCAGCTCCATAGGGTTCCGATAAAGTCCACATTACGGGAAGTCCGCCGGGAGTTTGACCCTGAGAAAATGAACCAAATCCTGAGTTGGGTGGAATTCCTTGGTAGCATATACTTACAGAATCAATGTTTTCTGGGGAGAGTAGTCGGGTAGAAATTTTCAGAACGTTGTTAGTATGCGTATAGGTAATAGGAACATTGTCTTGTGAGATAGAATCAATTTGTAGCGCATTATTCAAATCAAACGATAGTGTATCTGTTTGGAAATGAAGCGCTTTGAAATAGTATGTGACTTTGCCTTGAATATACCGGATAGATGGGTTCAGTTGCCATTCTGCACGGGCATAGATGAGATCTATGAAAGGCGATGTGTTTTGAAGAGCGGAGAAATTACCCGAAAAGTTCTTTTTTTCCTGTGTGGCTAGTTTGAAGATGTCAAGGTTATAGGGAGTTTGCGCCATAAGAGGAGCAGCCAATAAAAGGTAAAGAAGGCACAGAGTGTAGTATGAACGTGAGCTATCCATTCGTTCTAATTTTGGATAAATTTACACAGAAACCAGAATTAGGGCTAGATTTACCGCCTTGTTAAAATTGAAACTATGTGGAACACTATTGACGAAAAGCTTCATCGTGAGTTCGAGTTTAAGAATTTCATTGAAGCATTTGCATTTATCACCAAGGTCGCTTTGCTTGCAGAGCGCGTGAACCACCATCCAGAGATCCGAATCACGTACGATAAAGTGGTCATCATTTTGTGCACACATGATGCAGAGAATACCATTACGGAGAAGGACAGACATCTCGCTGAGAAAATTGATCAGGTATTTAAATCCACGATCATTGCATAATGAAAGGCCCTGAATATTCTTCAGGGCCTTTTTATTTGATGCACCCCTAGGGTGGGGCAATCGTAACAGGCTTGTTGATGAAATTTTTTTATGTTTTTCGAATAGTGGCCGACAGCCAACCTAACCTTAACTGTTCGATTTTGCGGGAGCGCCTTTGGGCGCTTTCGTTTTTTTAGAAAGCTAATCTTACTATTTCAGTGCGCTTTCTTAGCGATCCCATTCAAAACTGTCGGATGAATTCGTCGATAGAGGTATTTTCACCCAAGTTGAGTTTTTTCTTTAACCGGTATTTAGCTTTGCGGACACTTTCAACAGAAATCCCCAATAATTCTGCAATTTCTCGTGTTCCGGAACACAAACGAATGAGTAAAAAAGTGCGTTGCTCTGCCCCAGTCAGGAATGGATACTGGGCATGAAGCCGAAGCATTAAACCTGGAAATGCGAGTTCAAATTGGAGTCTAAATACTCGCCAGTCATCCTCTGTCAGGATTTTCATCTGCAGCAATTGCTCTAACACGACTTCATCTTCAGATTCTGGCGGACTGGGAGGATGGTCGTTTAATGCATTTTCGAGCTCCTGTATGATACGGGATCGATCGGCTAGTTGAGAGGTGAAGGTGAGCAGCTGTTCCTGACGTAATACCAGTTCTTTTTCAATGTTTTTAAGTTGTTTTTCCTTGTATTCAGCACGTTTTCTGTTTCGTTGACGAATCAGATATATGCTGATTAACAGCAGAATAATGATGATACCCGAAGCACTAATAAGCAGTAAGTTGAAATACCGCGCTTTTTCAATTCCTGTGAGCGAATCCTGGTATGCCTTTTCTTTTTCCCTGCTTTGATACTTCAGGGTCAGTTCATGTACTTGAATACTATTTACCTTCTGATCAATTGAATCCTTTAATTGATAATAGGTCGTTTGGGCCTCGAGTGCTTTTTCAAATTGATTGAGTGCCTCGTATGATTTTGAAATGAATTTGTAAGAATTTTTATTTGTTAAAAGGTATTCCGGATTGTTTTTTGAAACCGATATTGATCGCAGATACAATTCTATTGCTTTCGGGTAATTACCTTTTTTAAAGTAACATGTTGCCAAATTATGCAGCAATACCGGCTGTTCGTCTTGTTTAAGTTTTACACGGACTTGAATCGCCTTTTCAAAACTCTCAATAGCCTTGTCCCAATTATTAGCGGACATGTTTAACAAACCGAGGAAATTTATAGAAATTGACAGCTTCAGACTATCCTGTAATGCCGTCCTTATTTTGAGGCATTCATCGGTATATTTTCTTGCAGCAACATAGTTATGGTTGACATAATGAATTTCAGCCATCGAATTATACAAGGCAGAAAGTTCGATCGAATCTTTTTTTCTGATGAAATAGCCCTCCGCCTCTTTCATCAATTGATTGGCAATTTCTATATTTCCCTTATTTCCAATAATGTAGGCTAATTCTACTTTGGCTTCCATGATCCCGACAGTATCTTTAAGGGCTTCATGCAACTGTAAAGCTTTATACTGTAATTGGATAGAGGAGGCGTATTCAGAATTGATTTCGGCAAGTGTTCCCAAGAGGCTGTATGAGCGCGCCATTCCTGCCGAATCATTTGCTATTTCATATAGCTTAAGGGCATTTTCAAAGGCTAGTGTGGATGTATCAATCCGAAACATAACATAATTAGCCATGCCAAATTGTTCTGAAGCAAATGCTTTTGATTGAGCGTCATTGCCAAACCAAAGCGCGTAGTTTTTTGATAAGGTAAAATGCTCGGTTGA
>CALQRR010000218.1 GCA_943333015.1 Chitinophaga pinensis
CAGCAGCACGGTATTCAATCGAATCGACTGGAGTAACTGCTGGAAATCCACCATGATGTGGACTCACTTTTACTTTCACACTTGCCGGAGCAATGCTCTCGAAATGCTTCTGGAAAAGTGCGGTGATCTCATCCGGTGTTTGATTCGGAACCAATCGCATTGAAATTTTGGCGTAAGCTTTTCCAGGGAGAACGGTTTTTGCCCCTTCTCCGGTATATCCACCCCAAATTCCATTTACATCCAACGTTGGGCGAATCGAAGTGCGTTCTACAGTGCTGTATCCTTTTTCTCCCAACACATCGTTGATTTTCAGCTCAGCATTGTATTCCTCTTGACTGAAAGGTGCTTCAGCAATCATGGCGCGCTCAACAGTGCTAAGTTCAACCACGTTGTTGTAAAATCCGGGAATGGTAATGTGACGGTTTTCATCATGCATTGAGGCAATCATTGTACACAAGACATTGATCGGATTCGCTACCCCACCTCCATAAACACCAGAATGCAAATCCCGGTTCGGACCTGTGACTTCCACTTCCACATAACTCAAACCACGCAATCCGGTTGTAATAGATGGAATATCGTTTGCCAGCATCGATGTATCCGAAACCAACACGCAATCTGCTTTTAAACGCTCTTTGTTGGCAGCAAGAAACGGATCTAGGTTAGAGGAGCCAACTTCTTCCTCGCCCTCAATCATGAATTTAACATTGCAGGCCAATTGTCCGCTTTGAAGCATTAGTTCAAATGCCTTTACGTGCATGAACATTTGACCTTTGTCATCTGCCGAGCCGCGCGCGTAAATGTTTCCATCACGAATAACGGGTTCAAACGGGGGGCTTGTCCATAAATTAATTGGATCTGCCGGCTGGACATCATAATGCCCATAAACCAAAATGGTAGGTAGGGCCGGATCGATTATTTTTTCACCATACACAATCGGAAATCCGGGTGTTGGGCAAATTTCAACATGATCAGCACCTGCTTTCACCAGATGATCGCGCACCGATTCAGCCGTCCTCAAGACATCTTCTTTGTATTTCGGATCAGCACTCACCGATGGAATGCGCAATAATTCAAACAGTTCTGCAAGGAAACGGTCTTTATGCTGGTCTACCAGCGCTTTCATATCACTCATTGTGAAAAGTTTAATTCTGTGTGGAAATTTTTAAAGGGGAATGGTGTAGATTTGGTAAAGAACTGGCACAGATTTAGCAAAGGGTCTCCGGTTTTTTAACTACCGGAGGATAAAACAATCTGACGGTATCTGCGTTGACAAAGCAAATGGGTTCAAACGTTAAAAGCAACAGTTTTCTTTCTTTAGTCTCAGCATTTTTGCTGTTACTATCTGTCGCGGCAAACGCTCAGCTGGTTGTTTCTCAACAAAATGCCAGCACATTAGTTCAAAATGTGCTCATTGGATCTGGTGTTACCGTTTCAAATATAACATTTCAAGGTTCCGCTTCGATGATCGGTCGTTTTGACGGAACGAATTCGAATATTGGATTGGCCTCCGGAATCATCATGAGTACCGGGCGCATCCAAGACGCTGTTGGTCCCAATACAAGCACAGGTGCAGGGGAAAACATGAATCAACCGGGGTATGGTCCGCTCGATGCATTATTAGGCGGTAGCGCCGAAACACAAGATGCTGCGGTACTCCGGTTTAACTTTTTCTGCGAAGGAAACAAGGTGCAATTCAAATACGTATTTGCTTCCGAGGAATATCCCGAATACGTGGGCTCGCAATACAATGATGCGTTTGCTTTTTTCATTCAGGGGCCAGGAATTGCCGGCATGCAAAACATTGCTCTCATTCCAGGAACCTCTCAACCCGTTACCATCAATAACGTTAATGCCGGTAGTTTTTCCAGCTTCTTCATCAACAATGGAAATGGATCTGGCGGACAAACCGTTCAGCTTGATGGGTTTACCCGTCCCTTTGTTGCCGAAGCCACTGTTGTTCCGTGTCAGACCTATACCATCACAATTGCGATCACGGACGTCAGCGATGGGATTTATGATTCAGCTGTTTTTTTAGAATCTTCCAGCTTTTCATCTCCCGAAGTATCCATCGAACAAAAGCCAAGCTACATTAACGGCAGCGATGTGATTTATGAAAACTGCGGATCCAACAAAATTACCCTCCGCCGCACTGGTGAAACAGGTTCTCCGCTTACAGTTTTCTTGGAAAACGGAGGTACAGCTACTTTCGGTACAGATTATACTGCCTTCCCAACGATTATTACATTTCCGGCAGGGCAGAGTGAGGTATCCTTCAACATTCAGGCATTCCCCGACAACATAACAGAAACGGGTGGGGAAAGTGTTTCAATTATCTATCGCGATACCGGTTGCTCCTCTGTGGAAATTAAACGGGTCGATTTCTTTATCTATGATCCTCCTCCGGTCCTCAATGTAAATCCCGGTCAAGGAGTCAATTTGATTTGTCCATTGGTACCGGTGTTGCTCAATGCTTCCATCATAGGAGGTGTTGCGCCTTACACGACAACATGGATTGGCCAAACGGTTGGAAATCCGATAACAGTATATCCTGATTCTTCTTCTTGGTACGTGGTCACCGTCAGAGATCAATGCGGTTCCGTGGATACCGATTCTGTGTTTGCGAACATCCCTAATTACCAACCACTTCGAATCTTTACAAGTAATGATACTACTATTTGTAAAGGAACACCTGCTCAACTGACGGGAAGTTCTACCGGAGGAAAGCTCCCACTCGTTTATACGTGGAACGATATTCTCCCCCTCAATGTGCTGGACCGGCTTGTAGTTCCGCTCGAATCAACTTCGTATGAAATGTCAGTAACAGATAGTTGTGGCATACGTGTGAGCAATGTGATTGATGTATCTGTTTACGAAGTTCACGCTGTTTATACCATTCAATATACCGATCATTCTACCATTCAGTTTACAGATTTGTCGTACAATGATGTTGATCATTGGTATTGGGATTTTGGAAATAATTCAGGAGAATCAACGGAGCAAAATCCCCTATATACTTTTCCGGATACAGGAAAATTCAATGTTGAGCTCATCGTAACTAATATTTTTGGTTGTATAGACACCGTCAGTAATCCGCTACAATCCTATCCACCGTTTAGTTTTTTCATTCCTAATGCTTTTACACCCGATGGTGATGGATTAAACGATAGTTTTTCAGGTCTAGGGGAAGGATTCGTTGCGTTTGAAATGTTCATATTTAACCGGTGGGGGGAAATGATCTTTCATACCGAGGACTATGCTTCCAAATGGGGGACAGGTGCACGTGGAGTTTTGGATCGAATTCAAATCGATGTATATGCTTACAAAATCATTCTAACCAAACCCACACTAGAGCGACAGGAGTATATCGGTCGAATAAGCGTTGTTAGGTAATGTATCAACACGCAATCGGATTGTAGAGTATTTCCTTATTTTTGATACGTATATTAATATGTGGTGATGATCAGATTTCTTCTGATAATGGCGTTTATCCTTGCTCAGCTGCCCAATCAGGGCACGCTTCAGGCGACGCATATCATTGGTGGAGAGATTTATTATGATTGTCTTGGCAACGGACAGTTCCGGATTACTTTAAAACTATACAGAGATTGTCTCAATGGGCAGGCTCCATTCGACGATCCTGCTAATGTTGCAGTTTATAATGCCAATGGTGGTTTTGTTAGGAATGTTGAATTGAATTTTCCCGGTAGTGCCTCCGTTCCGCCTCAAACCATTAATCCGTGTTTTCAGGATCAGGCAAACATCTGTGTGGAGGTGTGTATTTATACACAGGTAATCACCTTGCCGTCCTATCCTGGAGGTTATTCCATTGTTTATCAGCGCTGTTGCAGGAATCAGTCTATCTTGAATCTCATCGGTCCGGGGGATACCGGCGCAACGTATACTGCACAGATTCCGGAATCCGCTTTTACAGACTGTAACTCCAGTCCCCGCTTTAGTATTTTTCCTCCAATTGTACTGTGTATCAATGATGCACTGAATTTTAACCATGTAGCTACGGATCCGGACGGAGATCAGTTAGTGTATTCTTTGTGCGATCCGTTTGAAGGAGCGACTCCCGATAGTCCAATGCCGATTCCGCCGGCTGGTCCACCGTATAATTTCGTGAATTTCCTACCACCTTTTTCGGCTACAAATCCGATACCTTCCAATCCTCAAGCCAGCGTAAATCCAGCAACAGGACTTTTAACTGCTTTCCCCACACAACTTGGCCAATACGTAGTTGCCGTGTGTGTGAGTGAATACCGAAACGGTGTGTTGTTGAGTGTGAACAAACGCGATTTTCAGTTCAACGTAGTCAATTGTGGCAATATGACTGCCGCCGAATTTGAAGCGCCTCTTGCGGATGTTAACGGCGGATCTTCTTTATGTAATGGGCTGCAGGCCAGTTTTTTGAACCAAAGTTCCAATGCAGGAAGTTACCTGTGGG
>CALQRR010000219.1 GCA_943333015.1 Chitinophaga pinensis
AAAAAGCCCAACACCACAAGCAAATACTTGTTGCGAATGAGAGGATAACGCTCAGTGAGTTGTGTGAAAAAATTCATTTTTCAAAAGTAAACTTCCTGAAGATCCAACGAAATAATTCCGAAAAAAGTTGTCCATGTGTGATTGTTGATGGCAAAAAAAAGCGTCATCAATCCGGAGATTGATGACGCTTCTAAACATCGTATTTTGTTATTCAACATTCAGTTTTCCAACCATTTTAGGAAAATGTCCTGGGTAGGTACAGATGTAATTATATGCACCAGCAGCCGGAGCAGTAAATTCAAGCGTTATCGTTTCATTCGGCTTTGCTAGAGCAGATGCTGCCAGAACATTTGGATTTTCAGGGATATAATTTTTATCCATTCCTGCCGCAATCGCAGCCGTTGCTACTTCTTGTCCGGTGCCAAGTTTTACCAGTACCCAGTTATGCAGCATTCCTTCTGCGGTGTTGGTATTGATCAACGTGATGGTGACTTTATCACCTGCTTTAACCGTGGTAGAAGTCGGCTCATAGGCCATATCAGCCATGGTAGAACCAATAACTTTGATGGTGATTTTTGCTTCTCCTGGTGTGGCAGGTTCCGCCGGAGGTGTTGTTGCGGATGTGTCGGCAGTGGGTGTTTCTGCTGGCTTTTCTGAACCACCGCAAGCGGCAAAGAGCAAACTAAGCGGCAGGGCGAATAATACAAGCTTTTTCATAAAATGGATTTGTTTTAGAATCAGACAAAGTTGACGCCTATTTGTTTTGAAATCGATTAAAATGACTTAAAATATATCGTAGAAAACAGCCCATCCGAAGGCATCTTTTTCAGGAAACTAAATATGTAAAAGATGTTAACACATCACAGAGCTGCAAACCATCCGGCTATATTTGTACAATGGAAAATTTCATCGTCTCTGCACGAAAGTACCGTCCTGTTACCTTTCAATCGGTGGTTGGTCAGGAGAACATCACGGGCACACTGAAGAACGCGATTCGCAACAATCAGCTGGCGCAGGCCTTTTTATTCTGTGGTCCGCGGGGAGTTGGAAAAACAACCTGTGCCCGAATTCTGGCGAAAACCATTAATTGTTTCAACCTCACAGCCGACACCGAACCGTGTAACACCTGCGAAAGCTGTACTTCTTTCTCTCTGAATGCCTCGTTCAATATCCACGAACTCGATGCCGCATCTAACAATTCAGTAGACGATATCCGTGCCCTGATTGATCAGGTGCGTTTTGCACCTCAGGTGGGAAAATACTCCATCTATATCATCGATGAGGTTCACATGCTCAGCTCTGCGGCATTCAACGCGTTCTTAAAAACGTTGGAAGAACCTCCTGCACACGCCATCTTCATATTGGCAACAACCGAACGTCATAAAATCCTGCCGACCATTCTTTCCCGCTGTCAGGTCTTTACATTTAACCGCATCAAAGTGGATGACATTGCCCGTCATCTCGCCTACGTTGCCACTAGCGAAAAAATTGATGCCGAATCCGATGCTTTGCATGTGATCGCGCAAAAAGCAGATGGTGGTTTACGAGATGCTTTGTCGATGTTCGATCAGATCGTTAGCTTTTCAGGAGGTACAGGCGTTACTTACGAGCGTGCGATTGAAAATCTGAACGTGCTCGATTACGAATATTATTTCCGGTTGACAGATGACCTTTGGGCAGGTCGTTATTCGGAAGCACTCTTATTATACAATACCATCCTAGAAAAAGGATTTGATGGTGCTAATTTCCTGTCGGGTCTGGCAGAGCATTTCCGGAATCTGCTGGTGTGTCAGGATACGGTCACATTGCCATTACTGGAAGTAAGTGCCGGTGTAAAAAGCCGTTATCAAACGCAAAGTCAGCAATGCCATCCGGTGGAATTGATTCGAGCACTTGATCTGGTGAGTAAAACAGAACAGGTGCTTCGCGCCAGCAAAAACCAGCGATTGAACATCGAATTGGCGTTGCTGCAACTGAGCATGATCCATACCGCTCCGGAGGAAAAAAAAAATCCTGAACTGACTCAAGCTCCTGTTGCGGCGTCACAATCCTCCACTCCTGCGGCTACAGCTGCTCCAGTTGAGAAGAAACCAGTTTTGAATTTCCGCGGAAGTGCTCCGCTCCGAACCGTTTCCATTAGTCAGCATCTCAAAAAGAATGAAACATTGACAACGGATCAACAAACCGAAGTCGAAACGCATTCCATTACAGAGGAGCTTCCGAATCAGCACTTTGATTTGGATGCCCTGAAAGTTGTTTGGAAAGCCTATTGCGATCAACTGCTCCAGAATGGCCGAAATGCTATGTTAGGAACGCTTACGTTGAGTCAACCCGAGTTGCTGGAGAATTACTGTGTGAAGTATCAGGTTCACAACGAAAGTCAGTTGCGAGAATTGGAAATGGAAAAATCGGAACTGGTTGGATTTCTTAGGAAGCAGCTTCGCAACTATTCCCTTGAATTCCGATTAGAAAAAACAGAATATACAAAATCGTTTCGCCCGTTTACGGCAGAAGAAAAAATGCGTGCAATGGAAGAAAAAAACCCACACGTGAGCGTCCTACGACAGAAGCTAGGTCTTCAACCCGAATAAAAAAACGCCCTGAAGAAAATGCTTCAGGGCGTTTTTGTTTCAGGGAACCTGCAGCTTTCTGAGCATGCTGATTGGACCTGGACAGTATGTTTCATGGCAACGGACGCATGTTTTTGCCAAAGCATTGTATTCTGTTTTAGCCGTTTCAGGGGAAGATGCTTTCATCCGTTCCAGCTGCGTTAAAAAACCAATGGCATATTCCTGAAAATGCTCCCCTTTCTTTGCTTCTGAACTTGGAGCAGCGGTTTTAATTCGGTCGTAGTGCTTTCCAAAACCTTTCGGCTTTTTATTCTTGACAATATCCAAGCGTGCCTTTTTCATATCGGCCGCCATCGTCTTCATGAGTTTACTCAATGGACTTTCGGATTGCTTAATGGCCGACGTTGCAATGAAAACAAAAGACAAAATTGTCAACAATAAGGCAATACGCTTCATCGTCAACTTACTTGGCAGCGAAAATAATCACCCCTTCGGCTTCAAATGAAAGCCGCGTTTCAGGTTGGGTAATCTTCATGATTTCTTCCTGTGACTTACCTCCATCTTCGGCATAATGGCGCAGCATTTCAACACTAACGACCTCTTTGTATGCAACACCTTGCATGATGGCTGTTTTGCCATCGCAATCCTTTGGGACAAAAAAACCATAATCCTTAAAACGAACCATCATTTGTTTGCCTTCGCCCAAATCAACGTTCATCCAGCATCCTTTTTTCTGACAGACTTCATTAATCTTCGATTCTATTTTTATGACAAGAGAATCTTTACCCTCCATGGATTTTAAAAACTGAGCCGTTGAAACCGCTCCGTCTTTTTTAATCTTTTCCCCAAAATATTCAGGCTTTTGAGCGTTTACCTGGAAAGCTCCTAATACGAGCAACATCAGGAATGCGATTGTCTTTTTCATTGGTTAAATTTAGTTTCGCAATTTAAGATTTTATAGCGCCGGTCTGAAGGCAAAAAGCATGTGTCGTTTACCGGGAGGCCCTGGCATTCGTTCAACAATAAGTCCTAATGCTTTCAAGCTTCTCCGAACATCTCCCTTGGCGCAATACGTCACCCAAACACCTTGAAGATTCAGGCAACTCACGCTGTTTTTCAAGACTTCAGTTGTCCACAATCCGGGTTGTGTGGACGGCCCAAATGCATCGTAAAAGATCAAATCAAATCCACCGGCATCTGTAAAATCTTCAATCCCCTGATCCAAACGGGTAAATGTAAAACGGGGTGTTATTGGCCATTTCACACCGGATGAGATTTGGTGCATTTCGAGAAAATTCGCCCGTTCCGATTCATCCGCATAGCGCAAGTTTTCATAAACGCCAGCCAGTAAAGGAAACGGTTCCAATCCAACATAATCAATGGTCATCTCCGGATCCAATCGGGTTTCACGAAGCGTCAATAGTGCATTGAGGCCTGTTCCAAAGCCAACTTCGAGAATGCGAAGCGATTTATTTTGTGTGCTTATTTTTCGTAATCCCTGTTCAATAAAAACATGCATTGATTCTTGCAGCGCGCCATGAATGGAATGATACGTTTCATCCAATTCCTCATTGTAAAGCGTTTGGCTGCCGTCGGATGTTTCGAGAATCTGGATCATAAAAAAACCGGGAACAAAGATGGTCTCTTTCTTCCCGGTGCTTTGGATGGTGAGTTTTACTTGGAAAGGATTTTGAATTCTGTCCGGCGGTTCAACTGACGCCCTTGATCGGTATCATTGGGTGCGATGGGTTCATCAAAACCATACCCTTTGTACTCGAGACGCGCTTTGTCAATGCCCTTTTTATCGACCAGATAGTTCACTACCGAAAGTGCTCGGTTGGTGGAAAGTTTCAGGTTGTATGCTGCGGATCCAACATTA
>CALQRR010000220.1 GCA_943333015.1 Chitinophaga pinensis
GCCAACTACCAACCGCCCGCTTCCGGACAAAACAATCCGCCACAGGCGCAAAATCCTGGCGTCCCGCCACAACAAAATCCTGGTCAACATCCGCAGCAACGCGGAAATTGGCAAAATAATAATCCCAATCAGCCGCAGCAACAGCAGCAACGTCAGCCATTGCCGCGTCAGCAACATCCGCAACGTCATCCCAACCAACAACAACAAGCCGCACAGGTTGAGAACAACACACCGTTAGATCCGTTGTTGAACCTCGATCTGACCGTGTCTACAGAAGGTGTTTTGGAAATGATGCCGGATGGTTTTGGTTTCTTGCGTTCTTCCGACTACAACTACCTTGCATCACCCGATGATGTATACGTATCTCAGGCGCAGATCAAGTTATATGGTCTTAAAACCGGCGATACGGTAGACGGTGGTGTACGTGCTCCTCGCGAAGGAGAAAAATATTTCCCACTTACCCGCATCGATAAGATTAACGGACGTGATCCTTCCTATGTGCGCGATCGCGTTCCATTCGATTTCCTCACACCGATGTTTCCGGATGAGAAATTGAAACTCACCGGCCACAAACACGGTTCTATGTCGACACGTGTGATGGATTTGTTTACTCCGATCGGTAAAGGTCAGCGTGGACTCATCGTGGCGCAGCCAAAAACAGGTAAAACGGTATTGTTGAAAGAAGTGGCCAACGCCATTGCTGAAAACCATCCCGAAGTGTACCTCATCATTCTACTCATTGATGAGCGTCCGGAAGAAGTAACCGACATGGCGCGCAGCGTTAAGGCGGAAGTGATTTCCTCCACCTTCGACGAACCCGCCGATCGGCATGTGAAAATTGCCAATATCGTTCTCGAAAAAGCAAAACGCATGGTGGAATGTGGTCAGGATGTGGTTATTCTGCTCGATTCCATTACTCGTCTTGCCCGTGCTTACAACACCGTACAACCGGCTTCTGGAAAAGTACTTTCGGGTGGGGTAGATGCCAACGCCTTGCACAAACCCAAACGTTTCTTCGGTGCTGCACGGAAAATCGAAAAAGGTGGATCGCTGACCATTTTGGCAACGGCGCTCATCGACACTGGTTCAAAAATGGACGAAGTGATCTTCGAAGAATTCAAAGGAACCGGTAACATGGAACTTCAGCTCGACCGTAAACTCGCCAACAAACGCGTGTTCCCAGCCATCGATCTGACAGCATCTTCTACGCGTCGTGATGATCTTTTGGTTGATAAAGAAACAATGCAACGCATGTGGATTCTGCGCAATCACCTGAGCGATATGAACACCGTAGAAGCCATGGAATTCATTCGTAATCAAATGAACGGAACCATCAGCAACGAAGAGTTTCTGATTGGTATGAACGGTTAATACATGAAGCCCGAAACACGTTTCGCACTTTTTATTTTTGCTCTTTCTGTTATCTGGCGAACCGGCTTGTACATGGCCGGTTTTGCCGATACTTCCCTTGGGAATTATCCCCTGCTTCCTGTTTTTGGGTTCTTACTCATCGGCATGTTCCGCGGAATCAACGAACGGCGCAAACTGGATCATCCCAACGGCATCCATTTTATGTATGCCTTTAAATCAGGCATGTCCATTGCCACACTGTTTACACTGATGTACAGCATTTTTATTTATGTGTACATCACTTTTATCGACTACGATTTCAAAGGTCGTTTCATCGCTTTGCGTAAAGCCGATCTGATTAAAAATAACACCCCAGCTGCCGATGTAACTGCCTGGGTAAACGGCGCCGAGAAATTTCCCTTCGCCATGACTTGGATCCTCTTTACCTTCATCGGACTGATGGTCATCAGCGTATTTTACTCCGGCGCCATCGCCCGCATGATGGCCAAAAAATACCCCGCCTAAACTCCCCACCTTCCTACCTAATCAGCACATCAACTAATTAGCACATCAGCACATCATCAAAAGCACATCACCTAATCAGCACATCCACTAATCAGCACATCATCAAAAGCACATCACCCCACCAGCATCTTCCCTAAATCTTCAAACCGAAGTCCGTCAAAATTCCCCGAACTCATCATCAGCAGATTTGCCTCGTGCCAGTCTTCCTGCGTTAACGCCTCCAGCAACATTTCTGAGTCGGTATATACTTCCACCTGATCTCCTCCAAAAGCCGCTTTTACCTGTTCGGATGTAATCGGCTTTAGCTTTTTGTGCTCCACCGTGTGCGGACTAAAATACACCAAGGCCTTGTCTGCCTTCGCCATGGCTCCTTTGTATTCCAGTAGGAACTCTTCGTTCAAGCTGCTAAACGTATGCAACTCCATGCAGGCAACCAATTTCCGGTTGGGAAACTGCTCTCGAACCGCTTCCGTGGTGGCTTTTAACTTTGATGGTGAATGCGCAAAATCCTTGAAAATCCGTGTGTGCTCATTGGCGAAAACCAGTTCTAACCTTTTTGCTGCACCGCTAAACGACTGGATCGCCTGGTAGAAATTTGCCCGGCTCATACCCAACTCTTCGCAGACCAACAGCGCGCCTTGTAAATTTTGCAGGTTGTGTTTTCCGAAGATCTGCAGCGGTGTTTTTTCTCCTGCATGCACCAAATACGTGATCCCATGATTGATCTCCGAAGCATGCTCGTGATAGGGCTGCAAACGAATGTCGGGACGGCACTGCGCTGCAATCTTCACTAGTTCCACATCACCATCAAAATAAATCAGCGTGCCGTTGGGCTCAATTTTATCTGCAAAAATCCGAAACTGCTCCACGTACAACTCAAACGTAGGAAACACATTGATGTGATCCCAAGCCACACCACTCAACAAGGCAATGTGTGGGTGATACAAATGGAATTTCGGAAACGGTTCAATGGGCGAAGCCAGATATTCATCGCCTTCCAATAATATACGCGGTGCCTCGGCAGTCAGCCGAACCATCGTATCAAATCCTTTGAGTTGCGCTCCCACCAAGTAATCGCAGTCGAGTCCTTGCGCGTGGAGCACATGCAGAATCATGGCCGTGATCGAAGTCTTGCCATGACTGCCGCCAATCACCACCCGGGTTTTGTCCTTGCTCTGTTCATAAATATAACCGGGATATGAAAAGATTTTCAGACCCAGGGCTTGTGCCTGAAGCAATTCGGGATTGTCTTTGCGGGCGTGCATGCCCAAAATGACCGCGTCCAAATCGGTCGTGATTTTTTCTGGAAACCACCCTTCTGCGGCAGGTAAAAGTCCCAGATGGGCAAGCCGGCTGCGCGAAGGCTCAAACACCTCATCGTCCGATCCTGTAACCTGAAATCCCTTTTTATGCATCGCAATGGCCAAATTGTGCATCGCACTTCCGCCAATAGCTATCAGATGAACCTTCATTCCGCAATTTTTCTGGTAAATTTAGCGCCTGACTCGTGCAGCTTTCGCTCCCATTCCGGAATTTGTGAACAGCGCACTGTGGTCTTCTGTTTTTAAATCCAAACCTTTCCGCGCCTCATGCAACTCTTTCCCATCAATGCAGGTCACTTCAAACTCGACGGCGGTGCCATGTTCGGCGTTGTGCCCAAAATGCTCTGGAATAAACACTATCCTGCCGACGAAAGTAACCTCTGCTCTTGGGCCATGCGCTGTTTGCTGGTGCAGGACGGAAACCGGCTCGTGCTCATCGACAACGGCATGGGCAACAAACAAGACGAGAAATTCTTCTCCCATTACCAGATGCATGGCGAAGATACCCTCGACAGCTCCCTGAAAAAAGCCGGCTTTCACCGCGACGAAATCACTGATGTCTTTCTCACGCACCTCCATTTTGACCACTGTGGCGGCAGTATCGAATGGGACGATTCCCGCGCTGGATTTCGTCCTGCGTTTAAAAATGCCACCTACTGGAGCAATGCCGAACACTGGCAATGGGCCACCCAACCCAACCCGCGCGAAAAAGCATCCTTCCTCAAAGAAAACATTCTCCCCATTCAGGAATCCGGTCAGCTAGAGTTTCTCAGCGGCGACGAACTTTTTAAAGGCTTTGCTGTTGAACGGGTGCACGGACATACCGAATCGATGATGCTTCCCGTATTAGAAGTCAATGGTCGCAAAGTGATGTACATGGCCGATTTGCTGCCTTCACCCGTGCACGTGCCCGTAGCCTGGGTTATGGCCTACGACACACGCCCATTGCTCACTATGCAGGAAAAAGCCAGCGTGCTCCAAACCTGCGTTGAGCAAGACCGCATCCTATTCTTTGAACACGATAAATCCATCGAATGCGCCACGTTGCAACACACCGAAAAGGGTATCCGCGTAGGAGAAACGTTTCCCTTGTCGGCGCTTTTTTCTTAATCAGTATTCTGCCTGTTACGCTTTTGTCGCAGGCCCTGTTGCAACTCGGAAACACCCCGCCTTACACCCTTCGAGAACTCGTGCAGCCTTTTGCCGTGCTTCCCAATGTGGA
>CALQRR010000221.1 GCA_943333015.1 Chitinophaga pinensis
AATATACACCACCGGCACCACGTCCAGAAAATCAGGAATGTTCGAACTGAACGTGAGCTTTCCCAATGGACCGGCACGTTTCAGATTTTCATCCCAGGCAACATCAAAACAACGTAGATACAACCGGTCGGTTTTCAGTTTCTGAAGCAAGATGCTGTCTTGATGACTCAATTGAAGATCGGTTTTCCAGTAATAAAATGCCCGGTGAACTTCCCGTTCAGAATCACAGGCACTTAGCAGCACCGCGCACAACAACAGCCAACCGATAACCCGAATCATCCAGCGAAAGATAGTTCAGTTCGGTCACGTAAGAAAATTTCCGCCCCGTGTAAAAGGACGCGTTCCGAAAATGAAGCATCAAACAAATCTGCACCCGAGCTGTTTCCTTTGTACTTTTGCAGCAGAATTTCCCCTACCATGTCCTACACGCCCACTACTGTATACGCCGAATCAACGCCCAATCCGAATACAATGAAATTCGTAGCCAACCGGCTCATTGTAGAACCCAACCGGAATGCCGAATATTTACGTGCCGAAGACTGCGAAGGCGCTCCCTTGGCGCAGGAACTGTTCAAAGGTGGGTATGTAAAATCGCTGTTTTTCAGTAATAATTTCGTTTCTATTACCAAGACCGATGCGCAAGAATGGTCCCGACTGACGTCGCCCGTTCGAGAATTCCTGACCGACTATTTCACCAAAGCACTTCCGGTGATTGAAAAATATCCTGAAAATGCACCTGCAGTTCAACAGGAACAGGCCGTTCCGGTTATCGAAGGAAGTACCGAAGAAGCCATTATCAGCATTCTGGAAGAATACATTCGTCCGGCAGTGGAACAGGATGGCGGTGCAATCACGTTTCGTTCGTTTAACAACGGTGTGGTTACGGTTGCGCTTCAGGGATCGTGTTCAGGTTGCCCTTCGTCTAAAGTAACATTGAAATCGGGCATCGAAAACCTGCTTACACGCATGGTTCCGGGTGTGACGGAAGTTGTTGCAGAAGAACTGTAAATCAATCAACAAGCATTCTTTTCGGAAATTAATATGTAGCTTTCCAGTATGAAAAACGGCTACACTTTTCTCCTCGCACTTTCCCTTTTCGTTGGGATACATGCGGCAACCGCTCAATCAACAGCCTTACAAATAGACACATCGCTTAACTGGCAACAATGGATCCCCACGCTTTTGGGCGGAAATTGTGTACAGGTAAATAACGTATCGTTTACCAACCAAAGTGGCTCTGCTTCTCGCTTCTCGCAAGGTGGCGCCATCGGCTTATCGGAAGGAATCGTTTTAAGTTCGGGCTCTTTAGGTGGAATGATCAATGAACCGCCGACGTTGTTTTTGACTGGATCGTTTCCCAATAATGCTGGTGATTCTTTGTTGGAACTTTATGCCATTCAAACATTGGGTTACACAGGTAATGCAACGTCGTACGATGCCACCCGGCTTGAATTTGACTTCACGGCACCGGCCAATCAAACCGTTACGATTCGTTTTGTCTTCGCTTCAGAAGAATATCCTGAATATGCTCCCCCGAACAACGATTTCTTCAACGATATTTTTGGATTCTTTGTAAGAGAGTCCGACAGCAGCATTTATCAGAACATCGCGATGGTTCCGGGAACAACTCTTCCGGTAACAATCAACAACATCAACGCTATCACCAATACGTCATTTTACATCGAAACAGCAGCAACAGATTCCTTTGCGTTCGATGGTTACACAACGCCTATCACAGCAACTTTTCAGGCAATCGCAGGAGTTACCTACCACATGGTAATTGCCATCAGTGACATTGGAGATTCGGCTTTTGATTCAGCTGTATTCCTCGAAAAACAAAGCAACACCAGTCAGGACAGTAACGGCTCTGCCAGCGCAGGCTTTGGTCCCATGGAACAAGGATATGCGGAATTATTCGGCTTCAACCTCGATCCGGGCGCTTTTCCACGTCTCGACAGTGTAAGCTGTGGCTCGGGTGGCAACTTCAGCTTTGCCAATGTAGACGCTGGTTTGTATCTCATTCATTGCATTCCTGATTCGGCAGCATATCCACTTTCGGTTCCAACCTATTATGGTGGCGCATTCTTGTGGGAACAAGCGCAAACCGTTGCAGTAGCCTGCGATGCATATGCGACTTCAGCAGCCAATTTGGTGATCAACACCGGCCCAGGTGGCATTTCAGGTACCATCGGAACGGGTTCTGCAGGATTCCGTTTACGTTCCGAAGAATTGATTCCAGTCCCGAATGTCAATGTATTCCTGCAAGATTCGGCCAGTGCAGAACTGCGTGGCTACATGCGTTCGGATGCCAATGGGCTGTATCAGTTTAGCAACTTAGCCTTTGGAACCTATTATGTGTTACCAGATGTGGCGGGTGTGCCGCTATTAGAACGTCGTAAAGTAGTGATTTCAGAAAGTAATATTTCATCCAGTTCTATCAGCTTCCTATTAACGGCTGCTGGTATTTTGGATGTTGTAGAAGATCCTTTAGTTGCTACTCAAGCCTCTACCACTACGTTTCAAATCTTTCCCAATCCAGGAAGTTCGTGGGTGAAAATTCAACAAAACAGTTCTGACGATTTCACCGCAATCATCCGCGATCTGAGTGGAAAAGAACAACATAGAATCGCAATCTCTAAACAATTGACGTCCATCGACATGAGTTCTTTGGGTGCTGGAATGTATGTAATTGAGTTTCGCACGAGTAAAGGAGAAGCTTCTTTCACCCGATGGATCAAGGAATAAAGGGCTTTTCAATTAAGTCTGCGAATATTTACCCGAACGCTTCCTTGGAACGAAATTTCCTTTATCTTTGCCATCCCTTAAAAAAAGCCCTGATTTGGATAATCTACGTCAATTCAACGTCCAGTTCTCCGGTTTAAGTGAGGATGTCCATGAATTTCAGTTTGAAATCACGGATGCGTTCTTTAAAGAATTTGAAAATGCTGTTGTTGATGGCGGCGCTATCAAGGTTGATCTGGAATTAGATAAACAGACCAATCTGATCACACTGAACTTTGCGTTCGAAGGAATCGTGCAAGTACAGTGCGACCGGTGTGCCGCAGTCAATCCTTATCCTGTAAAGGGAACTTCGAGACTAATCCTGAAATTGGGAGAAGGAGAAGTGGAGGATGATGAACTGATTATTTTGCCTCGTGGCGAATATGAATACAACATTGCGCAGCATTTATATGAAGAAATAGGGCTTTCCCTTCCACTGCGCATTGTGCCGTGTGAAGTCACAGGAGATACCACCATGTGTGATCAGTCGGTTATTGACCGTTTGGAAAACATGTTGGTAGATGAACTGCCCGAAGATGAAGAAGAGGCAATAGATCCCCGTTGGGAGAAGTTGAAGAATCTTGGCACCGACAAAGAGACTGAGTAAGCATTTTTTGAACGATTATATAAGAACCCATGGCACACCCGAAACGGAAAATTTCGAAGACCCGCCGCGATAAACGCAGAACACACTACAAGGCAGAATTGCCTACCCTGGCAAAGTGTTCAACTACGGGAACAATTCACTTGTTCCACCGCGCCTACTTTGTAGACGGAGCCCTTTATTACAAAGGGAAACTCGTAGTTGAGGCGAAAGTAAAAGCCTGATAATCCTGAGGTCTAACGGCTGAACGGGGAACATATCCATGCGCATCGGCCTCGATATCATGGGAGGAGATTTTGCTCCTCAGGCTACCATTGACGGAGCTGTGCTGGCTGTTGATGCTCTCGAAGCGTCCTGCCGGCTTGTTCTCGTTGGTGACGAACCTGCTATCCGGGAAGGTCTCCGTCAACGCGGGATTTCAGAAGAAAGGTTTGATTTTTCACACGCAACCGAGGTCATTGAGATGGGTGAAAATCCCACCCGCGCCTTCACTCAGAAGCCTCATTCGAGCATAAGTGCCGGATTTCGCATGCTGAAAGATGGTGAGATTGACGCGTTTGCAAGTGCTGGAAACACCGGAGCGATGCTCGTTGGATCTGTCTTAAGTGTTAAAACGATCGACGGTATTCAGCGTCCTTGCATCATGTCGCTCATGCCGAAAGAGCACGGTGGCTTTGGTGTGTTGCTCGATGTTGGCTCTAATGCCGACTGCAAACCCGAAACATTGTATCAGTTCGCCTTGATGGGATCGGTATACGCAGCTCATGTATTGAGCATTACATCTCCCAAAGTCGGGCTCATCAATATCGGAGAAGAACCTGAAAAAGGAAATGCCCTTTCGCAAGCAGCATTCCACCTGATGAACGGTAACACTGATTTTAATTTTATCGGCAACATCGAAGGTCGTGATCTCTTCAACGACAAAGCGGATGTGATGGTATGCGATGGTTTCACTGGAAATGTTGTCCTGAAACTAGTGGAATCTTTTTACAGCTTGTTTGCCAAACGCGGATTTTCTGATCCCTATCTTGAT
>CALQRR010000222.1 GCA_943333015.1 Chitinophaga pinensis
ACGGACCGTTGGTGTTTAAACACGCCATTGTTCGCTTTCAGGAAGTCATTGAGGAAGCGCTGCAGGCCAACGGCAAAACACTCGGAGATCTCAACCTCTTGATTCCCCATCAGGCCAATTTGCGCATTTCCGAATACATCCGCGAAAAACTTCAGCTACCGGAAGACATCGTTTTTATTAATATTCAACGTTACGGAAATACAACAGCAGCCTCCATTCCCATCGCATTGAGCGAAGCTTGGGAAGCCGGTAAAGTGCAACCCGGAGCATTGGTATGTTTGGCGGCTTTCGGAAGTGGATTCACCTGGGCCTCGGCGCTCATCCGCTGGTAAGCTTCGCTGTTGAAAAAATGCAGCTATCGGTCTCGAATGCCTAACTTCGCAAAATCCTGCGCACACCAGTTGGTTGTGATTTCCAGGATATGCAACCATGAATTACCTCGCCCACTTGTACCTCGCCGGAGAAGATCCGGATTTGATTGTGGGGAATTTTATTGCCGATGCCGTCAAGGGAAAACAGATTGAACGCTACAGCGAAGGTGTGATCCGTGGCATTAAACTGCACCGGCAAATTGATATGTTCACCGATTCGCATCCAATCATCGAACGGGGAAAAGAAGCACTTCGCCCCAAATACAGGAAGTTTGCAGGCATTGTGATGGATGTGTTCGGCGATCATTTTCTGTCGAGCAACTGGGCCGACTATTCTAAAGTAGATCTCCGCGATTTTTCGGAACGGATGTACACCTTGCTGCACGAACGCAAAGACCAATTTCCGGAACGCGCCCGTTACACCTTGCATTACATGAGCATGCAGGATTGGCTTCAAGGCTATCAACACATTGAAGGGGTCAAACGGGCCTTATCGGGACTGGCCAGACGAAGTTCATTTCCTTCCGGGATGGAAAATGCTCACACCGAACTCGAACGGCATTACCTGTTTTACCAGTCCATCTTTCACGAGTTTTTACCTGATTTGGTAAAATTCGTCGACAAAGATCGGGATATTAACCTGCGAGATTTGTTGCTCGGCTGATTTCTGCTTTTTGAATCATCCAATACATTCCCGCTCCGGCCAAATAGGCCAACACATCCAACACATCGCCATGAGCATCGGGGCTTAGGTGAGGAAAAATCAATTCAAAAAAAACGGAAATCTGCATCCAGGCAGCGATCACCTGTGCACCATTTAACCATTTTTGGGGCGCGCGATACACCAAACGCAACGTGCCCAAGGATAGCTGCAACAAAATCGGCATGCTTAACACATCATTCAGATACTGATCGGCAAACCAAAATCCCGAAGGTCGAATCCAGTAGCGGTTCAATAATGCCGCAGCACTGAGAATTAGAAACCAACTACGCGTAAATGTGCTCATCCCGGCCCGATAAAAAAGAGCCAGATGAAGAACGCAACAATGGCCATAAAGACCATCTGCACAGCATTGAAAATCTTTTTTCCTGTGCGCATCAACAGAGAATCCTCGGGATGAATGATCACATCGATTTCCCAACTGCGACGGCGCATCTCACGGTTTTGCTCCTCGTGCTCCGACACTTTGCGCAAGGGATCATGACAACTTTTACAGAGATCTGCTTCCGAGTGAAGTTCGTTCCATGTTCCGCACGTATGACAACGAACCTGAGTAGCTGTATTTCCCATCATTCAAAAGTACTTTAATCGATAGTTATAGAACCATGAATGCACATCATTTTTGGTTTAGATGCTTTTTTTTAGTTCAAAAGGCATCTACTCATTTAGTAGAATACTGAAACTGAACGCCCTGCGAAAAGGTGTTTCCTCGCTATATTTGGCTAATTTTTTAAGCTGATGAAAAAATGTATCCTATGCTTCCTGCTCCTACTCTCAAGTAGTATACACGCCCAGGAAATCGTTGTGGATTCAGACATACGTGCCTATGAAATTGCCTTGAAAAAAGGGGATTATGTTAAGGCGATGAAGCGAGTGGATGCCAGTATGGATCGCTTCATTAAAAAAGGTACGCAGTCTGATACGCAATTCGCCAACCTGCTTAAACTAAAAGCGAATCTATACACGCTTCAAGAACAGTTCGAACAGGCATTACCACTGTATCAGGAATCCCTGCAAATTACTGAAAAGCTCTTGGGCGAGGAGCATGAGTTGGTAGGGAAAGCACTAAACAATGTCGGAACCGCTTATCTCGATTTGGAACAGTATTCATTGGCATTAGCTTCCTATGATCGCAGCCGGTCCATTCTAATTAAAACCTTAGGTAAGGAGCACCTGGAACTAGCCCGTAATTATGATCATTCGGCGTTGGCGATGGCCATGCTAGGAAAATTTGCAGAAGCCCTGCCCATGCAGGAAATAGCACTGGCTTTGTTTATACAACTCGAAGGAAACGAACACATCGATGTTGCAAGATGTATGGACAATCTCGCACAGCTATATGTCGATTTAGGGCAGTTTGATCAAGCATTAACATTTGAAGAAAAAGCGCTTCAAGGATTCAGGCAAATACAAGATGCTGCAAGTCCAGACATTGCCATGTGCCTCAATAATTTGGCTCATATCTATTCACAAACAGGAGATTATAGTAAAGCATTGCCGTTGAACCGGGAAGCACTTGCTATTTACAGGAAGAATTTCGGATCGGAGCATCCGGATGTTGCCATGAGCCTAAACAACTTAGGCACCCTTCACTCTAGAATGGGGAATTACGAAATGGCACTTCCATTACAGGAAGAAGCATTGGCTATTTACCAGCAAGATCTCGGAGATACACATCCGATGGTCGCCATCTGTTTAAATAATTTGGCGCAGTTGCATTCCATCATGGGGCATAATAACAAAGCCCTCCCGCTATATGAACGATCACTCAGCATTTGGAAGAATTCTCCGGATGTTTCTGTCTCGGACATTGCTATGGGTATGAATAATATTAGCATGCTACATTTCAAAATGGGACAGCATGACCAAGCATTCAAATTGAGTGAAGCGGCACTTGTTTTATTTAAAGAAAATTTAGGGCCGGATCACCCGGATGTTGCGCTGGGATTAAATAATCTGGCTTATTTATATTCAGAAACGCAGCAGTACGAAAAAGCACTTCCATTCTACCTTGAAGCACTTTCCATTTATACGAAAGCATTGGTTCCCAATCCTCTGGATGTCGCTATGGCCCATGATAATTTGGCCATCCTATATTCCAATCTGGGCAATTTCACCCAAGCCTTTTCAATGAATGAAAAAGCATTGGAGATCTATTCCCAAAACCTGAATAAAGATCATCCCGACCTGCTCGCATGCCAATTCAATTTAGCGCAGCTTTATGCCGTCGTCGGGAAATATGATCGCGCAATTTCCATTCATGAAGATGTTCTTGCTACTCGTCTGAAAGTGTTAGGTGAATTTCATCCAGAAGTTGAAGGAAGTTATACCAATCTTTCGCTCTTATATTCCCAATCAGGAAATTACCCGAAATCAATCCTCATGCTGGAGGAAAGCATTCGAATTTCGTCCAACCAATTGCTCTTTAATTTTTCAGTCCTATCTGAAAATCAAAAATTTAACTACCTCGATCAAAAAACCAATAACCTGAGCCAGCTGTATTCATTTGCCACGAATCATTCCGTCGACCTCCCATCTTCTAAGACATTGGCGCTTAATAAATACCTGTTCATCAATAGTATTGCACTTAGAAATGGTCAAAAATTAAGAGCATCTGTAGAAGCTTCTAAGAATCCCGATTTGAAAAACTATTTCAATCAGTGGAAAGAATTAAAGCGCCAATCGACCAATATACCTGTGGCAACGTTGAATAATCAGGATACTACTGATTTAAGTGAAACAGAAGATAGTTTGGTGTTTTTGGAACGCATGCTCACCAAGCTTTCGGGTGAATTTGCGTATGAAAAAAAGCTTGAGTCAATTGATTACAATAAGATCAAGAAAGCTTTAAAGCCAGATGATGCATTTTTAATATTCAATCATTTCAGGTATTTCAATGGTATTTCCCTGACCGATTCTGTCATCTACACTGTACACATTGTAAAACCCGAGCAAGAGGAACCGGAAATGCTCCTGCTTTTTGAAGAAAAACAACTGCTGTCGATTTTGCAGGCTCCTGACTTAAAATCATTGATGGCCAATGTTTACCAATCAACAGATTCTCAGTTGTATCAATTAATTTGGGCACCAATTTCAAAGTACATTGGCACCGGAAATCGCGTGTATTTGTCACTTTCCGGACAGTTGCACAAACTAGCATTTGCTGCTATGGGAGATGGAACTGGAAATGTGCTTGGAAACCGTTATGAACTGCATCAGGTATTACATGTGCACGATTTGGTTTTGTCATTAACCACTTCATCGTCTAGTTTAAAAACCAAAAATGGCATTGCTATTTTCGGGGGCATCAACTATGATGG
>CALQRR010000223.1 GCA_943333015.1 Chitinophaga pinensis
AAATGTGAAAAGTCGTCTGAGCAGATAGCGTATCATATCAGGGTTGGTCGGGGACAGATTGCTGGCTCTGAGGAATCAGTTCCAGATAATTCAACAGGATGTGCGGGCGCTCGGAATACAAATCTCCGTGTTTAAACCGACGGTGGACAGCCGCTTTTTTTGAAGCATTGAACAAGAACACGTAAGGTTGTTCTTCCCAGACCGCTCGTTGAAGTTTTTGCATAAGGTGTTTCCGTTTCTCTGGCTCCATCTCCACATTGGCCTCTTCAATCATTTCATCAGTTGCCGCATTACCAAAACCAACGAAATTACTGCCATGCTTTTCCCAGTTTTCGGTATGCCAGATTTGTCGTGGATCATCCGGCAGCGCCGAACTCGACCAAGCTCCCAGCAAAGCATCAAACTGATGATTGTAGGCCTTTTGATAAAACAACGAAAAGTCCATAGGATCAGGACGTGCATCAATGCCAGCTTTATACAGCTCATTCCGGATCATCAAGGCAATTTCCCGTGTTACAGGAGAAATCATATAACTCAACGCAAATGAAAACGACACACGCTCGCCATTGATGATTTTATCCCGGATATTATCACCATCTGTATCTGTCCATCCGGCATCATCCAGTAATTCCCGCGTAATGTTGAGGTTATTGGGAATCAATGGCAGGTTTTTATCGTATTCGCTTTGCGAGGGTAAAATAAATCCGGGAATGCGTTTCGCATATCCTTTGGCAATGACCTGAATGATTTCATCTACAGGCACACAATACGCCAGTGCTTTTCGTACCCGTCTATCAGTGAAGAAAGGTGTGCGGTCCTTCTCTGGGCGCATATTCATCCCCAAATAAGTATAACTAAACGAGCCCAGAAATTCGGAATGGTACTGTTCATTGAAATAATCCCGTCGCCGGAGCTTCACCAGAGCAGGGGTAGAGAGTTCCGTTGTGACATCAATCTGTTGTTTCTTCAACGCCAGAACGGTAGGCTCCATGTCTTTGATAATCTGGAAGATGATTTTGTCGGGATACGCCTTCTCATAATCCGAATGGCTGTTATTGCCCCACCAGTTCTGTTTCTTTTTTAGAATGATAGACGATCCTGTGGTCCATTCCGAAAGTGCATACGGTCCAAGTCCGTTGAGTTTCGCTGGAACCCGTCCAAAGTCGGAAGCATTAAAATCCGTTGCAAATGCTTTCAATTCAGGATCCGCCGCAGCACTAAATTCGTCCTGTTGAAAATCCCGGACCGTATATTTTCGCAATATGCCCCGTGGATCGTAGAATTTTTCCTGCAACACGATCACAAAACTCAGCATGCTAAAATTATCGTAGTAACGCTTGTTTAACCGAAAGACAAACTGATCCTTGCTTTCCGGAAGTGAATCTACTTCCGATAAATTGTAGAAATAGGATTTGCCATCCGGATTATTCACCAAGGGGCAGGTGATCACTTTAAAGGTAAAGAGAATATCAGCCAGGGTCATCGGGCTGCCATCGTCCCATCGGATGTCTTTTCGAATGGTGCAGATGTATGAAAGGCTGTCGGGCTGTATTTCAGGAAACGATTCAAGCACATCGGGACGTAGTTTTTGTTCCTTCAGATCAAGAAACATCAACCGCTTTTGGGTACACTGAAAAATAAATCGCTGATACACATTATTGTCATTTGTAGGATGTAATCCTCCGGGTTCAGCCAGAAAGTGAACAATAACAGTATTTTGAGAGAGGTCTCTTCGCTCAGTACAGGCCGCAAAAAGCAGAATCAGGCTTAAAACTACCTGCGCGGTTTGTATGAAAAACTTGGACATCATGTGTTTTCAAACTTACCCGAAATCAACAAGGCTTGCAAGGTACATGCGGAAGAATACTGAAATTAAAATCCCTTTTTTGAAAGTATTTCATAGTTCATTCAGAAGTAGTTCGTAGGGAAGAATGTGATTGGGCAACGTTTCCCAGTTCAATCAACTTGATTCACGTATTTTAGGAGTTTTAGCGTCTACATTTTCTCCCGAACACAAAAAATCATTTCAAAAGACACCTCTCAATCATGCATCAGCCGACTGGTGTATCGTACTGTTCCCTGTTGAACTATAACGGTATATAATCCAGCGGCAACATCTTCCAAATTAATCGTCCATTGAGATTGCCTCAAGACGAATTTACCTGTCAAACTACCCCGCGAATCATACATAAAAAGCACTGCTTCATGTCCATTTTGAAATGGATTTTGAACAACAATCTGCTCCTGAGCAGGATTCGGGTAAAGCTTTAGTTGATGTGATACAACATCTTCAATACCAACTATTTTTATTACATCAATGGTAGTTGTTATCGTATCGCTTCCGCAGCTATTTTCTACAATCAATTTAATTGGATAGGTTGCATCAAACGGAAAATTAAACGTACAGTCTGTCGTAGTAAATTCCACTCCGTTAATCGTCCAAAACGTCTGTTCAACATTGGTCGATGTATTGGTAAAAACCACTTCGAAATTCGAAATCTGATTAAACGTAAATCCAGCCACCGGCAAAAGACCTGGATAGACAAGCACCGAATCAGTCGTGGTCATCCAACATCCATTCACATCAGTTGCCGTTGCATGGTACCAAGTGGAATCGGAAGGAGTTGCGAGTGTTGTCAGGAATGTTGGATCCGACAAACCCGTTGCAGGCTGCCACAGAAGTGTGTTCGCTCCCGAAGCTGAAATTTCAGCACCTGCCGTGTTACAATATAATCCGCCACCGCTGAGGCTTAAAGGAACGCTCGCATACACATCCACGTGCACAGAATCTTGCGCGGTACAACCACCTGCTGTTGACGCGCTAACGTAATACGTACTGCTGCTCACTGGACTTGCAACAGGAGCTTCCGGAATACTTGTATCCAGAGCTGGATCACTCTGCCACACATACGTATCTGCTCCCGAAACCGCAAGCAGTAGGGAACTACCGGGACAAATAACGGCACTATCACTAATGGTCAGGTTGAGGTAATCACCCACATTCACCAGAACACTGTCCATCGCTAAACAGCCATTGCTATCTGTCACCGTCAAAAAATACTGTGTAGTGTCAGCCGGCGTAACAACTGGATTGCTCAGGGATGAATCGCTGAGTGATGGATCACTCAACCAGCTCAACGTGCCTGATCCTGTTCCTACAAGTGTTCCGGATTGACCACCACACAAAAAAAGTACGGGGCCGGCATCAACGGTTGGGGCAGGAGAGAAGTTCACGTTGGATGGAATGGTTTGTGCCAATTCGCAAGAGCTGAGGTAATAATTCGTTGGGCCGCTCACCGTCACGCTAAACGAAGCTGTCGATTCCAAAGAAATTCCACAAGGGGATGCAGCCCAATACACAGCACTATTTGCGGTATTCAATGCGGTGAGCACTGCTGTTCCTGGACCGCACAATGTATCGGATAGTGCCTGCAGATTGTTTAATGTTGGTACAAGCGCAATTTCTCCAGCACCGCCGCGTGTTGCACCATTGGGTGTAAATTCGGTCAAGGCATTCGAATCGGTTGTTCCGTTGGCTCCACCTGCAACTGTTGCTGTCGAAACCGTATTGCTCAACGCGATGTAACCGCCACCGCCACCGCCGCCTGGTCCTTCTGCTTCATTCACAAACGCCAGCACATCTTGACTTCCGCCGTTTCCACCTTTTGCTTCGAGCGTGAGGTTGGCTATTGTTCCAACCGCTTCCACACGAATACTGCCACCAGCGCCACCGCCGCCCGAACCATCTGTTCCGCTTACAAACGGACTGCTGCCAATCGAACCAACACCATTAGCACCATTAGCAAGTAATTTCCCCGAACCAACTACGGATGCATAGCTGCGTACCAGGATAATCCCTCCACCATTGCCACCATTTCCGCCATAACCGTTATTCTGTTCACCACCACCACCACCACCGCCCATATACATGGATCCGGTTGTATAGTCTGCCGGATGACCACCCAATCCACCGTTGTTTCTCCTCCAGTCACCGTCCCAAGCCGAATTAAACGTGCCTGCTGTTAATGCATTGAGATTCAAACTCGAAAAACTATATCCTCCTTTTCCTCCACCGGTTGAGGTAGAATTAGCAAAACCAACATATTCTAGATTCCAAGCTTGCGCCCAATTAGCTGTCGTTAATGATGGATTGCCCAATCCGCTCCACAATGCCGGATTGCCAGCGTTTGCGCCGCCACCACCACCGCTGTTATGCGAATTTCCACCACCACCACCATTGGCCGCTGCTCCGCGACAATACCTTCCGCCATTTACATCGTAATCGGTCACCGATCCGGCAATGCCTTCGCCTTTTTCGGCACCAACAACTTCGTTGGTCGATAAGAAGTTTACACCGCCAAATAAGGAACTGAGATTGCCCTTACTTCCTCCCCGAAATCCCAA
>CALQRR010000224.1 GCA_943333015.1 Chitinophaga pinensis
ACTATAAATGGAGACGGATTAGGGCAATTAGCCGCGTACTTTTCCATGTCCACCGCAGTGCAAACTCCCGGATAATCGCCCTGCATACCCTGCATATCACGAATCAATTGAAAATGCAAATGCGGTGGCCAATTGCCATTTTCCTCCCAACTGCCCAGCGCCCCCAACGTGCTTCCTGCCCGAACCAAATCGCCTGCACGCCAAAGGGCAACGCTGTTATGTGAAAGATGTCCGTAAAGACTAAACATAGGCTGCATACCTTGGAGGTGTTCCAACACGATTGTTCCACCATAATCACCATAAGCTGAATTTATCCCAACGCTGTGTATTCGGGCATCTTGCTGCACTAAAACCATGGTTCCGGCAGGTAGCCAGATATCGACTCCAAGATGAATATTGCGTGGCTCTTGTTCGGTTTCATAATGAGCACTCCGACGATAAATCACACGCTTCTCCAGATATCCTCCAATTCCACAACCTCCCTGAAGTCGCTGGATCTCATCCGAAATAAACTGCTCAAACGCATGTTTATCATCCAGATCAACGAAGGCTAACCGTTCATTCGAGGCCGATAAATCCAGTGTAACCGGATGCAAACTCGATAAATCCTGATAAAACAAGGATCGTATTTCCATATATCAAAATCAATATACAAGTTCCCAGGCCGAACGATATGCACCTGTCAATTCACAGTGGTCTATAAGGGCTTTGTAAAAAGAATCATGGCCCAATGTAGCACTATCACCTATTAGTACTAGTTTCTTTCGCGCACGAGTCATTGCCACATTCATGCGCCGGTAATCGTTTAAAAAACCAATCTCATTTCTTGAATTGCACCTTACAAGCGAAACAAAAATCGCATCCCGCTCCTGTCCCTGATACGAATCAATGGTCTGCACTTCCACATCCATCGCGGCTTGCAACACTTCCTTCATATCGGTAAACACATCATTCAAAACACCTACTTGTCCACGATAGGGTGAAATCACGCCAACGCTGATTTTTTTCCCATGAAGCGTTTCCGACAATGCCAACACCCGTTTCCAGAGTAGCTGCGCTTCTTCGGGATTAGTTAGACTTTGCGTTTCAGGATTTTGAACTTCTTCCCAGCCCAATCCTGCCGTATCAATAAATTCAAGCACAGGATCATCGCCAATGGCCCAATTCGAAACATCTTCGTGCGCCTCCAGTCGTCCGTTATAAAACCAACGATTCGAAAAAGCCATGATCTTCTCATTCATTCGGTATTGGCGATTCAGCAAAGCGGTCGGAATATGATCGATCACTTTTTCCATCAACGTAACCGAAAGTCCTTTGCGGGCAGCTTCTTGCGACTTCACCGTAGGTGGCAACTGAAACGGATCGCCTGCCAAAATAACCCGTTCTGCTTTCGTAATCGGAATCCAGCAGCCAGGTTCTGGCGCCTGTGCAGCCTCATCAATAAACACCGTCGAAAACATCCGTTTATCCAACAACGAATGATTCGCCCCAACCAAGGTGCTGGTAATGACTTCTGCCTTATCCACACAAGATTCTAAAATAAACGCTTCCAATTTCCGAGCTTCCGATGCAATGGCTTTCGCCTCCGATAAAATCATCTTGCGCTGCTCCCGTTCTGCCTGCCCAAATTGTCGCTTGTATTTTCCAGCCATGCGTCGCAATTCAGCAGCACGTTTCCGATATTCTTTGATATCGCCATACTGCGGATGCTGCTTCAAATGCCCCTCTACCGTCGATGCTTCCAGCGCTTCTTGAATACGCGCACTATTCCCAATCCGCAATACTCGCATTCCTGCTTCCAACGCTTTATGCGTGAGCCAGTCGGCAGCGGCATTACTCGGCGCACAGAGTAAAACCTGCTCCCCTTCATTCACCAGTAAACGTGCAGCGGCAATCAACGTGGTCGTTTTTCCGGTACCGGGTGGTCCATGCAACACACATACATCCTCGGTCTGCAAAATCAGCTGTACCGCCATTTTCTGCGAGTCATTTAAATGCACCGGCATCTCTGGCAAATCCACCGCACGTTCTATCACGCTAGGCTTGTTGAGTAGCAAGACTTCCCGCAATTCTGCCAACCGACAATTCCGTGCGTTTGCCACCAATTTCATTGCATTTTCCTGCTCTCGGTATGCATTTTCGTCAGGCACCGTATTCACGCCTAACTTTCCCCACTCCAACACTTCTGGGGCTTCATCGGTGAAAAATATCAACTTCAGCTGATCACCATTCACAAATTGAATCGCCCCTTTCCAAGGATCAGGAGCATGAGGTTCGGTCGAAAAAACAACCGCCATTTTTCCGCCCGAAAACGCATGTGGTTGGTCCTTTTTTTTGGTCCGCTCCAAAATCACAAACGGATAATCGCCAAAGCCATAGCCGGTTTCAACCACACGCAATGGATACCAGCACATCCCCATTTCAACGCGCTGCTGTACACTAGTTCCACGCATCAGATTCTCATACTGACGCAACTCCTCGTCCTTCTCCAGCTGAAGCAAATACTGTAAATCACTAAAATAGGATGCTGTTTCCATGTTGTCGCAAGATACAGCGCTTCGGCAATCCAACTGAATGAGAACCGAATTAAAACACATGCTGGAAGTTTAAAATATTAGGGCGTAGACCGGGCTTTCGCGGCAAGGCACGCGTATTATTCAGCATAAATTATATAAGATAAAAAACACCTACTACCACTAGTTCACGCCTGCCTTTCTGCTCTATCCCTAACGCTCGCAAAACGCCACAAACAGCATGAATAGATGAACATATTGCTAATTCAACATTTAGGAATACGCATTCTTTTCAAAAAAAAATCCCGGTCATCAACAATGAACCGGGATTAAATACAATAAAACACCTCTATTTAGTTCTCACTGTAACAGTAGTATTCACCGTTGATGGATTCCCTCCTGCTGCTTTAATCTGCTGTTGAATTTGAGTTCTGCGCAATAATAAATCCAGCTCCCGGTCTTCTTTTTCGCGTTTTGCCACCTCCTCAATCACAATCTTATAATTCACATTCATCGAATAATAAAACTGAACCGTTGGCTCCACCATATCGGCATTCAACACCACATCAAACTGGCCGTAAGGAACGCGTTCGTAATACACTGTTTTATTTTTTTCTGCATAATTATATTCCAAAGGCTTTTCTTTATCCTTGGAAGCTTTTTTTGAATACACTTTCGGAATTCCAGTATTCGCAGCGGTGTATTTCACGTAGCGCTCCATTGGATACACGGAACCTTGTGTTGTGCCATAATTGATCGCTTCCAAATTAAATCCCATGCGTTTATAGGATTCTGATTTTGTTTGAATAATCTCCTCTGCTTTTTTTCGCAGTTCCGTATATATCTGATCCATGTTTGCCACATTATAATCAATCTTCACAAGATCATAAATCTCTGCCTTCGCAGCTGCCGAAATCAAATCATTTACCCGGTCATGATCGTTGAATTTCACATGGATATTCTTCTTCATTTCAAATCCCGTTGGGACTTCATTTAATGTTTTGCTATACCGCTTTTCAGTCAATTCGAACTCATACGTTGGAAACATCGAAATAAAATCAACATGCGTATTATCCAATGGAATTCCCACTGCCCGTAGTTGATCAAATACATTATTCAAGCGAATATCCATCAAAGAATCGGTCTCTGTAATTCTTTCTCCAGCCTGTGTGATACTTAAAATAGCCACGTATGATGTTGCCTGTACATTCATCATCACATCTGCTTTAATTGGCGTCATCGAACCACTGCTCGTTTGTGTATTTAAGTTAACGCCTTTGGGTGGATTATATGTTACAAAATTGGCATTCCCATAGGAATCACTCAGGATTGCATTACCAGAAGAACACGTATTTACAGTAGTTGAATTTTGCTGAAAAACAGCATTCCCGGCCGACTGTGCCTGCACATAAAAACCAGCTGAAATAAATAAGCTGCAGAGAGAAATTGATTTTTTCATGGGATTATTTTCTCCCACATATGGTAACTAAAAAAGAAGGTTCACTGCATTCAAAAAAAAATCCGGAGAACCCGGATTTATTCAAGAAAAATGAAATCGTTAATATCAATAAACCGTCACTGTTTTATCCATCGATTGCGGAAAATCTGCCAATGAAAATGACGCCTTAGATTTCTCCTTTTTTCGCTTACTGGCTTTGCCATTTTCCTTTAAAACCGTTTCCGATATTACCGCACTATCCCATTTGTATGATGTAGGTGAAGTGTTTGAACTTAAAACAGTTGAGCTGGAACTTGCCAGTGTAGCATTCACTTCCGATCGGATTTCCGCTTTCATAACGGGATTGGCTATATCCACATCCTCTGCTGCTGATCTTTCCGCATATGAAATAGTCGATTCTTCTTTAGGCGCTTCA
>CALQRR010000225.1 GCA_943333015.1 Chitinophaga pinensis
AGAAGTCGAATCTCATCGGATTGAATTTATCTATAACCCTGCAACAAACTATTCGTTGAACACAGTAAGTTCAGGTGAAATTAATTTCGTTTCGGACCAAAAAGCAAAAGCCATCATAAACCTAGATGCGAAGTACTTGTTTTCGAGTATTACAAATTCAATGTGGATGGATGCAGATTACACCGATATTGACGGGATGGAGACCATCATTGTTAACGAAGTCAACAATTCGTCTATTTACAACATCCTGATTGAGCGACTAAATGCCTCATTTTCGGCACATATAGAACAATAATATCCCATGGCGGAAGCGGCCACAGAAAAGCAATTGATCGAAGGCTGCATTCGCGAAGAACGCCGCTTTCAGGAGATGCTATACCATCGCTTTTCGCCTAAAATGTTCTCCGTGTGCATGGGATATGCCGGAGGGAATAGCGATGCCGCTGACCTTCTTCAGGAGGCCTTCATCAAAATATTTAAAAACATAGGAGAATTCCGCTTCGATTGCCCACTCGAAGCGTGGATCCGTCGGATTGTGGTCAATACAGCCATCGATCATTACCGGAAACACGTAAGACAGTTACCTACGTTTTCATTGGATGAATCGGTTGATTCTGTAGACGAAACCGAATTTTCGCATCCAACCGATCACCGTTATTTTTTGGAACTGATAGCTGCATTGCCCCATGGCTATCGTCTGGTGTTCAATCTCTATGTAGTGGAGGGATTAAATCACCGAGAAATAGCAGAAAAAACGGGCATCAGTGAAGGGACATCCAAATCACAACTCGCCCGGGCACGAAAATACCTGCAGCAAAAACTGAAGCAGGAATCACATATTCAGGAAAATCCGCAAACCGATGCAGGAAGATCTTTTCAATTGGTATAAACAAGGCTTTGAAGCCCTCCCGCAAGAGTCGCCGCCGCCTCTTGTTTGGGAAAACGTGACCGCTGTACTGGATGGTAAAGCGCCACGAAAAAAACGGATAGCCCTTTGGTGGTGGTCTGGATTAAGCATGTTGCTTGTCGTTCTGAGCTTCTTCGCGTTCCATCTTTCTCCAGATCTCATGGATAGAAAACCGGTGTCTGGAAAAATTCCCGATCATCGTACATCAACCTCCGCCACCCAACAAACAGGTGCAGTAATCGCATCCTCGGAAAAGGCACGTGAACAACACGCGCGCATTCTACTTGGCGAGAACAAAAACGCACAGAAAATACAGGATTCCGAAACAGTCAAACCAACGCTTGCAACAATCAACACAACCTCTGCGAAATCTGAATTAACGAATCAGTCTATCCCCGTTCAGTCAGCTCCAACCTCCCGTGTGGATGCATCAGAAACTGCTGGCGATGCGGATTTTACTGCCGCGAATGCTTCCGTTCCTCCAGTGCAATCCGAATCAGCAGCCGTACCAACATCTGCACAAGAGAACCCAAGCGATTTAGACGTTTCGATACAGGAATTGGCAACACTTCCGGCCCAACGTTTCCCGGAATCACTTCCGGAATTGACTGTTGGAGAAACCACTGCGTTTCCTTTTGGAGTATATCCCTTGAAAAACAAATCTCCCAATCCTCTGTGGTATTTCGGACTGGCAACAGAAGCAAACAATAACTGGCTGTTTAATCATGAACTAAGAGATGCCTTGCGCAAGTCGTCCACCAATTCCTTGCGCCCACATTTCAGCTCCACCTGGTCATTGATGGCAGCACATCAGATTCATCCCGGAAAAACACTTCGGGCAGAAATACTTCTGGCCAAGCAGGAAGGACAACATTACCTCACATACACCGAGGGATTGATTCAGCAAAAAACAATTCACCTGAACTATTCTGGCGCCACAGTGCTGTATGACCAGAGCAGTCTCCGAACGAAAGTGCTGTTTGGATATCCAATCAGAACACATTGGCTTATCGGAACATCCCTGTGTTTTTTATCGAGCAGCAAACTGGCTATCGGACAAGAAGAAATTAATCCGCAAGGGTACCGCAAACTGAACGTATCGCTGGTGGGGGGATTTGAAAAAGAGGTCCTGTTTTCACACAGGCTTTCCTTGGCTAGCGGGTTTCGTTTGTATGGCGGATTGACAAATATTTTCAAAGGATATTCCAACATTCCTTCTTGGTTTAACCGCACCCATTCAGGAAATATAGCCTTTACGGTTTCGTTGCGGTATTATCTAGATCTGAAGCCGCGCAATTAATTTTCAATGCGTGCAACCCTCTTTTTATCGCCCGCGTCATGAAGGTGAGAGGACTCTGGTCAGGAATCTCATCTCAAACCATCTCTTTTTCAACCAGAAAACCGGCTGACTTTATTCGTAAGGCAGTCGGTTTTTCTTTTTTTAAGCTGCCAGAGCATTTTGTAGCTTTGGGTGATGCTGACCCAAAGAATCTTTACCCGACTCACTTTTCTTATCCTGCTGTTTCCGGGAATCACCGCTGCACAGTCAAACTGGTGGAAAGATGCGGTGTTTTACGAGGTGTTTGTCCGCAGTTTTTACGACAGCAACGGAGATGGCAAAGGCGATTTGAATGGTCTGATAGAAAAGCTCGATTATTTGAACGATGGCAATCCCGCCACCCAAACGGACTTAGGCGTAACGGCCTTGTGGCTGATGCCGGTGATGCCTTCTCCCAGTTATCACGGATACGATGTAACCGATTATTACGGGATTGAAAGTGATTACGGGACAAAACAGGCATTTAAAAACCTGATTGACAGCGCCCATGCCCGAGGTATTAAGGTGATTATTGATTTTGTGATGAATCATACTTCCAGTTCTCATCCTTGGTTTCAATCGGCAGCAGCCAGTGTGACAAGCCCGTTCAAGGAATATTATGTTTGGGAAGATAGCAATCCCGGTTTTACTGGTCCCTGGGGGCAAACGGTTTGGTACCAGCGTAACGGAAAATGGTACTATGCTGTTTTCTGGAGCGAGATGCCCGATTTGAATTACCGGAATACCGCTGTTCAGCAGGAGATGAAACAGACAACCCGTTACTGGCTCGACAGCATGCATGTGGATGGTTTTCGGCTGGATGCGATACAGTTTTTGGTGGAAGACGGTAGTCAAACGTTTGGCGTTCCGGAAACATATGCATTTCTCGAAGACTGGCGATCCGATTACATCGCAGGGCATCCGGACGCATTTACGGTTGGAGAAGTATGGTCGGCAACCGATGTGGTGATTCCATATGTTCAGCCCGGTCGGCTGGATATGTGTTTTGAGTTTGCGCTGGCCTCTTCGATTCTGAACAGCATTAACGCCTCCAGTCCGAATGAGCTCCAGAACACCCTCAATGCGGTAAACACTGCATATCCGGAAGGAAAATACGGCACCTTTCTCACCAACCATGACATGAATCGTGTGCATGATCAGCTGGGGCAGAATCTTGCCAAATCGAAATTGGCGGCGGCGGTCTATTTGACGCTTCCCGGAACACCGTTTATCTATTATGGAGAAGAGATCGGGATGAGTGGAACCGGAGATGATCCAACGAAGCGCAAACCGATGCAATGGAGCAATCTGGCCAATGCTGGTTTTTCTTGGGGAACGCCCTGGGCAAGTCTTGCCAGCAATTACACAACGGTGAATGTAGCCGCTCAGCAGCAAGATCCGAATTCACTCTGGCAAACGTACCGACAACTCATTGCCCTACGAAAAGCACACACTGCCCTGCGGAAAGGAAACTACCGCGTCATGGCGGATGCCAATCCGGAGGTGCTGGGCTACGCCCGATATACCCAAGATGAACTGATACTGGTACTGCACAATTTTACAGCAAGCACGAGTAGCAATTTGGCCTTTGCGCTCGGAACAACCGGAGTTCCAGAAGGAACATATGCGGTGATTGACCTCCTGCATCCTGACGATTTGGTGAATCCGATTGTGTTGGGCGCCAACGGTAATGCCACCAACTATGAACCCGGCGTGGATATTCCGGCATACGGCACACGCATGCTTTCGGTGCAGATTGCTCCCGGTTTTGGAGTGGTCCATTCTTCCGATAATGTGCGCATCTATCCCAATCCGGCTCACGATAAACTGACCCTTGATTTTCCAGTAGAGCTAACACTTAAAAGCCTGAAAGTATTCGATAACAACGGACGCACAGTGATGATTTCTGCGACAACGAAAAGTCTGACCGTTTCGGAACTGCCAGCAGGAATGTATTGGCTGGAGATGTCGTTCCAATCGGGAGCGCTTGTCCGCCGCTCATTTGTGAAAGACTGATCCGGCTTTCCGTTTGTGATTTCAGGAGGGAGAGTGGTTTCAACGACCATTCAGGATGCCCATGAGAATGAAAGGCGTTGGTTATAAAAAAAGCGGGCTGC
>CALQRR010000226.1 GCA_943333015.1 Chitinophaga pinensis
CGTGAAATCAAGGTGGAAGATAAACGCGGCTATGCTCGTTTAAAAATGCTGAATGCATTCCAATCTCATCTCCATAATACACAATGAGCATTCCGGGAATCCCCATTGTGTATTATGGAGATGAGATTGGAATGCCGGGAGCCAACGATCCCGACAACCGGCGCATGATGCGTTTTGGCGGACTTTTACCCGAGGAAGAAGATGTTAAAAAAACAACCACCCAACTGGGCAACCTGAGAAGTTCCTCACTGGCATTGTCCTATGGTGACACTCGAATACTTTCTGCAGGGAAAGATCACCTGGTTGTTATGCGTCAATATTTCGACAAAGCAGCAATCCTTGTTCTAAACCGTTCAGGGGATTCTAAAAAGTTGGAAATTGTTCTGCCTGAATATGTAAAAGGATCTTTGCTGAAATCGAATTTTGGCTCTCAACTCGCGATCAACGGATCAAAACTTACGGTGGATCTGAATCCACTTTCATTTGAAATTGCAACAAATTAACTCATACGAATGCACAAACATTTATTCGCCATTCTGCTTTTCACAATTTCTGTTGGTGTTCATGCGCAAGTTCAGATCAAAGCGCGCGGAGGAGCATCCATACCCGGCATGAAAAACACGTATCCGCCCGATTGGTCCGCAACAAGTAACATCTACGAAGTAAATCTGCGGCAGTACACGCCTTCTGGAACCATCAACGAATTCAGCATGCATCTGGAGCGTCTGCACAACATGGGTGTTGAAATTCTGTGGATTATGCCTGTTCAACCAATCGGTATTGATAAGCGGAAAGGAAGTCTAGGCAGTTACTACAGCATCAAGGATTACATGAGCATCAATCCCGAAATGGGAACGATGGAAGACTGGGTAACGATGGTCGACAAAGCGCACAGTCTTGGCATGAAAGTCATTTTGGATTGGGTGGCCAACCACACGGCATTTGATCATTACTGGATGAAATCGCATCCGGAATATTATGTGCGCGATGCAATGGGCAAAGCCAAGCCACCGGTGGAAGATTGGACGGATGTAGCTGATCTGAATTTTGAGAATCAGAACATGCGCAATGCGATGATTGAGAATATGAAATTCTGGATCAAAGCAAGCAATCTGGATGGTTTCCGTTGTGATGTTGCCAATATGGTTCCGGTCGATTTCTGGCAGGATGCCCGCCGGCAATTGGAGCAGGTTAAACCGGGATTGTTTCTGCTGGCCGAAGCAGAAGAAGCCACTATGCACAACAAAGCATTCGACATGACCTATACCTGGTCTTTGTATCACCCACTGATCGAAATTGCACAAGGTAAAAAGACGGTCAAGGTTATTACCGATTACCTCGAAGCCCAAAAAGCCTGGCCCAAGAATGCGTATCGGATGTATTTCACCTCCAATCACGATGAAAACTCCTGGCACAACAGTGAATATGATAAGTTTGGAGCAGGAGCGAAGACCTTTGCTGTACTTACGTTTGGTTTGAATGGCATGCCTTTGATATACAGCGGACAAGAAGCTGGAAATGCCAAGACTCTTCGTTTTTTCGATAAAGACACTCTTGATTTTTCAAAGTTGCCTTTGGAGGATTTTTATGGTAAATTACTCAAACTGAAAAAACAGGAACCCGCCATGCGCCATGGGGAAACCGCAGGCGAATTGCTTGTTGTTCCTAATGGAAAAGACGAAGCCGTTTTCAGTTTCCTTCGGAAGAAAGAAAATAGCAAAGTCCTGTTTGTCCTGAATCTGAGTAATAAAAAGCAAAAGGTAAAACTCGATTCAGCTGAATTAACTGGAAGTATGCAGGAAATTTTTAGCGGAGTAGAATCCACCGGACTGAAGAAACAACTTTCACTATCCCTTGAACCTTGGCAATATCTCGTGTATCGCTTTAATAAATAAGAAATCATGACCGAATCAACTACGACTTTTAAAGCAGGCGTTCTGCATGGAGCAGAGCTAAGCCGCTTATTCCGCATGGCCAATGAGCATGGATTTGCCCTTCCGGCGGTGAATGTAATCAGCACGCACACCGTGAATGCCGTTTTAGAAACAGCCAGAGATTTAAACTCTCCGGTAATTGTTCAATTCTCCAATGGCGGAGCGCAGTTTTTTGCAGGTAAAGGGTTGAAGAACGATCAACAACAAGCGAGCATTGCAGGCGGAATTTCGGGTGCTCAACACGTGCATCTAATGGCCGAAGCCTATAATATTCCGGTGGTTTTGCATACCGATCATGCGGCTAAAAAATTGCTTCCATGGATCGATGGCTTACTCGATGCGGGGGAGAAATATTTTGCGCAACACGGCAAACCGTTGTTCAGCTCTCACATGATCGACCTTAGTGAAGAACCGATTGCCGAAAACATCGAAATCTGCAAACGCTACTTAGCGCGCATGGCGCCCATGGGCATGATACTCGAAATCGAATTGGGTGTTACCGGTGGTGAAGAAGATGGCGTGGATAACTCACACATCGATAGTAAACATCTCTACACACAACCAGAAGAAGTTGCTTTTGCCTATGAAGAGCTGAAGAAAATCAGCGACAACTTCACCATTGCTGCAGCTTTCGGGAATGTTCACGGAGTTTACAAACCCGGAAATGTTAAGCTGGAGCCGAAGATTTTGAACAATTCACAACACTACATTCAACAGAAATTTAACACAGGTGCAAAGCCGGTCAATTTCGTATTTCATGGAGGATCAGGTTCTTCAGTGGAGGAAATCCGGGAAGCCATTTCTTACGGAGCCGTCAAAATGAACATTGATACCGATTTGCAATGGGCATTCTGGGAAGGTGTGAAAGACTATTACGAAGCCAACAAAGGCTATTTGCAAGGTCAGATTGGCAATCCCGACGGTGATGATAAACCTAACAAAAAGTTTTACGATCCCCGTGTGTGGGAACGTAAAGGAGAGGAAAGCTTCAGCAAACGTCTCAAACAAGCGTTCGATGACCTGCTGTGCATCAACCGTTTGGGCTGATCAAATCATTTAAACATTCATGAAAACCGACGGTCCCACACGGCTTCGGTTTTCGCATTTTAAGACCTTATGTTTCCATCTGTCCGATTCGATCAAACCATAGCTTTTGGTGATCTCAAACAACATTTTCACTGGATACGCGACAAGCACATGCGCGATTTCTTTCAGGAGGATCCTGCACGGGCCGAGCGCTTCTCATTGGAATGGCGGGATATTCTTTTTGATTATTCCAAAAACCGCATCACCGATGAAACCAAGCGTTTACTTATTGCATTAGCCGAAGAATGCGGATTGAAACAGGCCATTGAAGCCCAATTCGCAGGGGAACATATTAATGTTACTGAAAACAGGGCTGTGCTTCATACGGCGCTGAGAAACAGAAGCAACCGTCCGGTGATGGTGGATGGAAAGGATGTCATGCCCGATGTGAATGCGGTGTTGGATCAGATGAAACGTTTTACCGAACGTATACATTCCGGTGAATGGAAAGGATATACAGGCAAAGCAATTACGCACGTTGTTAACATCGGCATTGGCGGTTCTGATCTCGGACCAGTGATGGTAACCGAAGCGTTGAAACCCTTTTCCAACCGCGCAATTCAACTGCATTTCGTATCCAATGTAGACGGTACACACATCGCTGAAACATTGCGGAAAGTAGATCCGGAAACCACTTTGTTTATAATCGCCTCTAAAACCTTTACAACCCAGGAAACCATGTCCAACGCGGTTTCTGCGCGTAACTGGTTTCTGGAATTTGCCCAGGATTCGCACCATGTGGCTGCACATTTTGTGGCAGTATCGACCAATGCAACCGAAGTAGCTGCGTTTGGAATTGATCCTGCCAATATGTTTGTTTTCTGGGATTGGGTAGGAGGTCGATATTCTCTCTGGAGCGCCATCGGTCTTTCTATAAGTCTTTCACTGGGTTTTGAAAATTTCGAAGCCTTACTTGAAGGAGCGCATGCCATGGATCAGCATTTCGAAACGGCTGATTTTGCTCAGAATGTTCCGGTCATGATGGCGCTTTTGGGAATCTGGTACGTCAATTTTTTCGGAGCTACCTCACAGGCCATTCTTCCCTATGATCAATACATGCATCGTTTTGCCGCATATTTTCAGCAAGGCGATATGGAAAGTAACGGAAAACAGGTCGATCGAACAGGGCATCCGGTTTCCTATCAAACCGGACCGATCATTTGGGGAGAGCCTGGTACCAATGGTCAACATGCGTTTTATCAACTCATTCATCAGGGCACACAACTCATTCCTGCTGATTTCATCGCCCCGGCTATTAGTCAAAATCCTGTGGGGCAGCATCACACGCTGCTGATGTCCAATTTTTTTGCCCAAAC
>CALQRR010000227.1 GCA_943333015.1 Chitinophaga pinensis
GTTCATGGGAAACCTTGATTTTTAATTTTGCCAACCAGGCAACGGGAACTGCAGCTTACAATCCTGCATATACCTACGACAAGGCTTCTGTCTTCTTTAATTACGGAACAAACGGAGCAACTGCTGGGGCGAAAACGTATTATTTTGATGACCTTGATTTCTACACAGGCAGCGTTCAATCGGATTCTTTCCAAGTGACTTTCCAAGTAGACATGCAAAACGTGACAGGATTCACAACACCTGAAGTAAACGGCACTATTTATGGCTGGACGTGTGGCGGATGCGCACCTATGAGCGATGCCAACAGCGATGGGATTTGGGATATTACCATTACAGTGGCTCCAGGAACATATGAGTACAAATATGCATACGACAACTGGGCGGGACAAGAAACGTTGGCTCCAGGTGGATCTTGCGTGTTGACAACAGGAGCATTCACTAACCGTATTCTTACTGTTGCTGCTGACATTACTTTACCAGTGGTTTGTTGGGAAAGTTGCAGCAGTTGTGACAATCCTTCAGGGCCATTTAATGTGACATTTCAAGTTGACATGCACGACGTTACTGCTGCGTTCACAACACCTGAAGTTAACGGAACGTTCAATGGCTGGTGTGGTGGCTGTGCGCCGATGACTGACGCGAACAGTGATGGTATCTGGGAAATTACTATCCCATTGCCTGCAGACACCATTGAATTTAAGTTTGCTTACGACAGCTGGACTGGACAAGAAAGTCTGACTTCCGGATCTGTTTGTACAATTACTTCAGATGGCTTTACAAATCGTCAGTACATCGTTACAGAAAATATTGTTCTTCCGGCTGTTTGCTGGGCGTCTTGCGAGCCATGTATTGTAGGAATCAACGATGTTGCTGAGTCAGCTCAAATCAACGTGTATCCGAATCCAGTTCAGGGCATGCTACAGGTGTCATTAAACCAAGCTGTTACTTCCGACATGCAAGTGCGTGTGATGGATGCGAGCGGAAGAATTGTGATGGCGCTTCAGTTAAATCCAGTTCAGAAATTTGAACTAGAAACCCAATCATTGAACAACGGTGTGTATTTCATTCAGGTTAACGCGAATGAATTCAACTTCAATCAGCCGTTTGTCGTTCAAAACTAATTTGATTCAAACATCTAGAGAGCCCGCCATTTGCGGGCTTTTTAGTTTTTGTCAACTCCTGTAACACAATCATCTGATGGGGAATAAAACCGCACAGCTTCTATTGTGAATGCCATTGCTTTCTCTATTTTGCACGAATCAATTCTAAGAATGAAAAACAACAACGCTTTTGCAACACTCATCTCCGTTTTCTTTTTCTGGGGATTTGTTGCCGCCAGTAACGATATCCTGATTCCCGTTTTCAAGGAAATGCTGCATTTGGAACAATGGCAAAGTCAGATGATCTCGTTTGCCTTTTATGTGGCATATACCGTTGGTTCGGTGATCTATTTTCTGCTTTCCCGTTTTTCAGGGGGAGATATTTTAAACCGAATAGGTTATAAAAATGGTATTGCGCTGGGATTGTGCATTTCAGCTATTGGAACTATGTTGTTTTACCCGGCAGCAGAACTTAAATCGTTTTCGATGATGATCTCCGGATTGTTTATCGTTGGACTGGGGTTTTCGCTTCAGCAAACGGCAGCCAATCCTTTAGTAATCACTCTGGGCGATCCGTCTAAAGGATCTCAACGACTCAGTCTTGCCGGCGGAATAAACAATTTCGGTACAACCATCGGCCCCCTAATTGTGAGCTTTGCCATTTTCGGATCACTTGGAAGCACAAAAGTCAATTCTCTTGATGCCGTAAAAATACCCTACCTCATTTTAGGTGCAGCATTCATTGTTGTAGCACTCCTGTTTAAGTTCTCCTCGCTCCCTAACAAAATTGAATTGCCAGAGGAAACAGCTGAAGAAAAAGCACATCCTTCTGATAAAAAATCAGCCATTGCGTATCCGCAACTCTGGATGGGCATGATTGCGATCTTCCTCTATGTGGGCGTTGAAGTGTCTACCGCTTCCAATCTTCCCGAGTATATGCAACAGCATCTACAAACTCCAACTAACCAAATTGCTCCCTTTGTTTCGTTGTATTGGGCCAGTTTGATGATAGGCAGATGGACCGGAGCAGTTGGCGCATTAACAGTATCGGGCGGAATGCGAAAAGTTCTGCGCGTGCTCATGCCTTATCTTGCATTTGGGGTATTTCTATTGGCCAACCGCATCGCCAATCACGATACTTCATCCCTTTATTTTTACGGTTTTGTAATCCTGATTCTGATTGCCGCCGACTTTCTCAGCAAAGGAAATCCTGCTCGTCAGCTTTTCATTTTTTCTGTTATGGGAATCGCAGCACTGTGCGTTGGAATGTTTACCAGCGGTATGATTAGCGTGTATGCATTCATCAGTGTAGGATTGTTTTGCTCCACCCTTTGGCCATGTATTTTCACGCTGGCCATTGCTGGATTGGGTAAACACACCAATCAAGGTTCGGGGCTGCTTATTATGATGATTATGGGTGGTGGATTTATTAGTCTGCTCCAAGGTGTTCTTGCAAGTGATCATTTACTTGGAATCCAATTTAGCTACCTCATTGGAGTGCTGTGCTTCCTGTATCTTGCGTTTTATGGGTGGAAGACACATTCATTGCTCAAAAAGCAAGGAATCACGTACGAAACGGGGGTATCTGCTCATTAATAAAAACGGAGAATGGAAGAAGTAGTTGCTGGTATAGATATCGGAGGCACCAACACAACGGTCGGGCTGGTCAGCAAATCTGGACGAGTGCTTGCAAAAGACGGACTCAAAACACGCCATTATCCTGAAATTGGTGATTTTGTTTCGGCTGTAACGCAGCTTGTCAATCAACAGGTGGAAAATCTCCGTCACGACCTTCCGGAGTTGAAGCTTAAAGGTGTTGGTATAGGCGCCCCCAACGCCAATCCGCATCACGGCACCATCGAAAATGCACCCAACCTGAGTTGGCATGGTATTGTTCCGCTTGCCCGCTTGGTGCATGAACAGGTGCATGTTCCTTGCAAATTAACGAATGACGCCAAAGCGGCGGCCTTAGGTGAGCATCAGTTTGGAGCAGCCAAGGGAATGAAAGACTTTCTTGTAATCACCCTTGGTACTGGACTCGGAAGTGGCATTGTCGCTAATGGCTCGCTTATATATGGTCACGATGGATTTGCGGGAGAACTCGGACATGTGATTGTAGTACCCGACGGAAGACTGTGCGGATGCGGAAGACATGGATGTTTGGAAACCTACGTGAGCGCCACCGGATTAGTGCGTACTTACCGGGAACTCAATCCACAGGCTTCCGAAGATGCCGATGCACGTGCCATCGCAGAACTGGCGCAAACAGGTGACGCCATTGCCATCGAATCGTATCGCAGAACAGGTGAAATGCTTGGCTTTTCTCTTGCCAACAGTGTTGCGTATACAAGTCCGGAAGCCATTTTTCTTTTCGGAGGATTAATTCGTGCGGGAGAATTGTTGTTTAAACCCACCCGGGAGTCGTTTGAGAAAAATCTCCTGAATAATTACAAAGGACACATCCATATTCACCCTTCCGCTTTGCATGAAAGTGATGCCGCCGTTTTAGGAGCGGCTTCTATTATCTGGAATGAATAAACCGTTTATGAAACACCTTTCTGCTTTCCTGATTTGTCTGCTTTCCCAGTGCATCCTTCAGGCGCAGAAAGGCATCATTCCTCAACCACAAGAAATCGCATTCAACGGACAAGATTTTATTGTTCAATCTCCCATCATTACGTTCGATGATTCTTTAATTTATCCAGAAGCAGAATTCCTTAAAGAATCCATTCATCGCTTTTATCAGCAGTCCTTGCGTATCGTGCGATTGCAAAATATTGCACCTGAAAAAGACCCTCCACTTTTCATTCAGCTTCAAATTATTCGTCCCGACACGCTTCTTCCGCAGGGTTGGTACTATTTGAATGTGGATAAAAACAGAATCAACATTACTGCTACTGAAAAAACAGGGGTTTTCTACGGAATTCAATCGCTGCTTCAACTCGGTTACATCAACGCTGAGAAGCAATTCGCATTTCATGGGGTAAAAATCCCCAACGATTATCCCAACATGAAATGGCGTGGAATGCACCTCGATGTGAGCCGGCATTTCTTTCCCAAAGAATTCATTTTAAAGTACATCGATTTACTAGCGATGAACAAGATGAACGTCTTCCATTGGCACCTCACGGACGATCAAGGTTGGCGCATCGAAATCAAGAAATATCCAAAACTCACTTCGGTGGGCGGCTGGCGGAAAGGCTCCATGGTTGGGCATTACAAC
>CALQRR010000228.1 GCA_943333015.1 Chitinophaga pinensis
CCAGGCATTCCCGGTAATATACCACCGGCAACGGAACGCATTTCTGATTCGTTTACCCGTTCGGCCTGCTCGAGTGCACGGTTGATGGCCACCTGCAGCAGTTCTTCGAGTTGCTCTGTATCTTCACTTTGAACTAATTCAGGGGTAATAGATACGCCTGTCACTTTGCGGTTTCCGTTCATGTGTACCTGCACGTTTCCTTGACCGGAATCGCCCGTTACAGTTATCGAATCGAGGCGAACCTTGACCTCTTCCATCCGCTTTTTCATCTCCAGTAGTTTCTCAATCATCGTCATGGTTTTGCGCCAAAATTAATCAAACCATCCGGCCCGAATACAGGAAATACGGGCGATAAAGCAGAGCTTTGCAAAAAATTCAGAAAACATGCGTGCTTCCATCGACATCAGCCTGTATCCGCTTGACGCGCAGTATGGCGAAATCATCACTCAATTCATTCTGAACCTCCGCCGCAATAAGGATATCCAGGTAGAGGTAAACGGACTGAGTACGCAGCTATTCGGTCCGTATGATGTGCTTTTCGGAGTACTGCAGACCGAACTGAAAACGGTTCTCGAACAGACGCCGGCCGTGGCGGTATTGAAAATCGCTTCCGGTACGCGCCCCCGGGAAGCATTGCACTCTATCCTCCAAGCCAAAGAGTCGAATTAGTCATTTCGTACGTTCAAAAACGGCAGTTTATTAACCAAAGGACTTATCAAACGCCGGTTAATAACCCAAGACCTATCCTACCAAACTGGGTGTTATTGACTAGTTCAGATGATTTACCCGGTGCATAAACCGGTTCATTTCCGGTGGAAAACTTCGCCCCCTTTTTTCTTGCTTAGAATCTGATTTTCTGCACCTTTGATACAGCAAATGATTGCAACGTTCTTTAACGCATAGAGGCTCAGTTTTACTGAACATCTCAAAAAGCAGGTGAAAGCTTGCTTGTCGGTGATCATCCGGAAACAAATTCACCACGTGAAAATGTTTTTTTTGGGGAAGTGGGAAACCAATTCCATCATCGTTTGTGATTTCGGGAAGAATATATGTGAATGGATCGCCAGAGCGTCATCTTTAACATCAGGATTGTTGAAACACAGTCTTGACTGGAAGATGAAAGTGCCCGGCAGGGTAGTTCATATAATATTGATAATCTGTCTGGGGTTTGTTGCTTGAAACAGCAGCACACGTTCGCAGAGGAGAACGAACACAGCACACAGGGGCTCCGTTGGTGGAGTCATGCGTATATCGAATAGCATCAGATGCCATACTTTGTGGCTACGGCTACTAAGAATGAAAACGGGAATTCTGCTCAAACAGATTCCCGTTTTTTTTTACCCTAACAAGGGGAATTCCTTCAGTACACGAATCAGCAATTCTCCTGCATCGGAGATACTTCGCGTTTAGCTGTAAAATTTGATGTATACATACACAAGGGCGTACACAAACGTCATGAGTAAAATGCCTTTACCTGTTTTTTCATAATTGCCTTTCTGCATGTACTGACGGAACGGTATGAGGTTCGTAACCAGCGACAGAACGAGATTGGTGGCATCGTCAAAACGTGGTTCTGTTTTCCCCGTGTTGAGTGTGACGGTGACAAATTCCTGTAAAAGCACATACACCACTATGGGCAACACCGCTCCGATCATACAGCCAAAAGCAAAATTATCGCGCTTAAACATCCTGCTCCCAAGTTTTAAACGTTCCCAATGTATCGTGCGCTGTAATGTCGAATTTGCAGGGAACAACCGATACGTAATTATGCTCTAAAGCCCATACATCGGTGTCGGTACCGGAGTCGTAATTGCGAAAAACGCCCGTTAACCAAAAATATGTTTTCCCGCTGGGATCTTTACGCTCATCAAATTCCTCTTCCCAATTGGCGTCGGCCTGGCGGCAGATGCGAATGCCTTTGATCAATTCTTGTGTTACATTGGGAATATTCACATTGAGGCAAATGCCTTCGGGAATTCCTTTTTCCAAGGCCATTGGAATCAACTTGCGGGCAACCTCTTGCGCGGCCGAAAAATCAGCATCAATAGAATGATCGAGCAATGAGAACCCGATGGATGGGATACGTTCGAGTGCTCCTTCCATGGCTGCCGACATGGTTCCGGAATAAATGACATTGATAGATGCATTGGAACCGTGGTTGATGCCAGAAACGAGTAAATCGGGTTTCCGGTGCAGGATTTTGTTGACAGCGAGTTTTATACAATCTACCGGTGTTCCGCTACACGCATACTCAGTATCGCCGTCCATCAGGATTGGATTCACGCGTAAGGTGGCGTTGATGGTAATGGCATGCCCCATGGCCGATTGTGGTTTATCGGGCGCCACAACCACCACATCACCAAATTCTTTGGCAACTGCTATCAAGGCGCGAATACCCGGTGCTGTTATACCGTCATCGTTACACACCAGAATTAATTTCCGCTCAGCCATCCTGCTATTTTTTTTGGCGAAATTAAGGAATTTGACACATCGGACAGTTAGAAATACTCCCTCAAAAAACAACGGAAAACAGGATGGAGCATGCACCAAGTGCTCAAAAACATTTCTCTTCAACGTGTGTTTCTTTAAACAAACAACTCTCCCCCTGAAGCGATTCACATGTCTATCCAACCAGCTTTATTGGAGGAATTGTTACACCAAAGTTCTATTCTGTTATTTTTGCCCAATATCCAAACATGAACATGACCATTCACATCCGCCACTTTTCTCTGAGTTTGCTGCTGTGCTGTTTAACAGCAGTTACTGCCTTTGCGCAACCCAATTCGTTTACTAAGAATCAACTCATAGATCCGCTGGAACTTGCCAACAGCCTAAAAGCAAACACGGCCAATCAGCTCCTGATCCTTAACATGGGTGTGGAGCGCAATATTAAAAACGCGGTGGAAATAGGCATTGTGAGCTCGCCGTCTAAATATAAAAAACTACAGGAAGAGCTAGCCAAACATAAGAAAGACAAACAGGTGGTGATTTATTGCGGTTGCTGCAAACTGGAAGATTGTCCGAACGTGCCGCTGGCCTATTCCAAAATCCGCGAACTAGGTTTCAACAATGTTCGGATTTTGAACATGGTAACCGGCTTAAACGAAGATTGGATCGACAAAGGATTTCCGATGGCGTATTGATCTTGATGCAATGACTTAGAAAAGCCTTTCAGGAAACTGGAGGGCTTTTTTGTTTAGAGGCGTTTGTTAGAGAAATGGATGAACATTTTTACTATCGAAGACCATTCATGGAACTCTTAATACTACGGAGCTTTTACATGTTCCTCAGATGCTCCGGCTTAACGCGCGAGCGGTAGCGATAGCAGTGGCACACCTTGGGCGACTTTTTTAGACGAACAAGGAGTAGAACGAATATCGCGGACACCGCCCTGAAACGCAGGAAATACAACGGATGGGCCTGCGGAAATGATTTAAGCGGGAGTTGTTGATTTTTTGAAATACAGCGAGAAAGTGCTGCCTACATTCACTTCGCTCGTTACTTCGATTTTGCCGCCCATGGCTTCGATCTGATTTTTGGAGATGAAAAGTCCAATGCCCTTGGAGTCTTTGTTTCGGTGAAACGTTTTGTACATCCCAAATAAACGACTGCCATACTTAGTCAGGTCGAGACCAAGTCCGTTGTCTTTGATGGCCAGAACGATGTTATCCTGCTGTTCTGATGCCGTGAATGTGATTGTTGGCAAACGGTCGGGGGAACGGTACTTTATTGCATTGGTAATGAAGTTGAGCATGATGCTTTCGGTATACGCAGGCTGACCGAGCAGAGTGAGTTCAGGAGAAACGTGGAGGAGGATGTGCACACCGGCATCAGTAATAATCTGACTAACATTGCTGAGTGCCGCTTGGAGCGTTTGCAGCAGATTGATTGGCTGAAGCAGGATATCTTTATTGTTTGCAATAGAGATGACTTCATTCAAATTCAGAATGGTTTCGCTCAGATTAAGTGAGCTCTGGTGCATTTGCCGGATGAACGGATTATCGGCAAACTCAGGTGATTGTTTAATGAAAATCTCGAGCAACGACTGAATGTTTGTGGAATGCGAGCGGAGATTATGAGAAACGATGTAGGTGAAATTCTGAAGCCGGTTGTTGCTTTCAGAAAGAAAACGTTCTGATTCTTTCCGAGTGGTGATATCCCTAATAGACAACATGATGAATATCTCTTCCCCAAGGTTGAGGGGGCTGAAGCGGATTTCGAGAGGGATTTGTTGGGCTTCATGATTAACCCCAACAAATTCAATCAGATCATCGAGGATCAGAATGCCAGAAAGTTGCGATGCGTCGGTTAATAGCA
>CALQRR010000229.1 GCA_943333015.1 Chitinophaga pinensis
AAATTTTTGCTGGATGGAACCGTACAGCTTGTCCTACTCAAATGCCTTTTTTATTGGAAGATTTTGCTCCAACAGGAGGAGTTTGGAGCGGTCAGGGGATAAGTGATACACTTTTAGGATTATTCGATCCAGGTGTAAATGCCGGAGCTGGTTTTACTTCAAATCTTATCTACGCGCACCCTAATGGCTGTACAGACACTACACGCATTTATGTAGTTTATACAACCATCGGTATGGATACGCTTTATTTTTGCAGTGGAGAACAAGGAATAACACTCGATCATGATAACCTGCAGACAAATCCTTGGGAAGGAATCTGGACAGGAACTGGTGTGCTGAATGGAACAAATCCTGATTCTTCTTTTTTCAATGCCATGCTTGCCGGGACAGGAATTCACACGTTGATTTTTGAAAAGAATACGTGCCGCGACTCAACCATTTTCATCGTTCAAGCGGCCTTTATGGCCGATCTTGCAACGGTATGTGAACAAGCTCCTGAAATTCAGATTGCAGTGCCTGATTATGCAGCCGGGGGGATTTTTACGGGATCCGGTATTGTGGATCCTGACGGACTTTTCGATCCATCAGAAGCCGGAGAAGGTGATCATGCCTTACTATACAAATCCCCGCAAGGGTGTAGGGACACATTTATGGTAACTGTTGATAATTTCAGAGCGGCCACCATTGATGGTCCTGCTGGGGTTTTATGTTTTGTGGATACCTTATACGAAGTGGATATTTTTCCTTCCGATGCCCTTTATTTTGGGGATGGTACTGTTCCTTCAAACTTTTTCAATCCCTTACTTTCCGGTGAAGGAGAGCATTGGATCTATGTTGAAACAGGTTCGGGTTATTGCCGAAGCATCGATTCTGTTCTTGTCACAGTTGGTCCTGCTATTGGTTATACGTTGAACGTTTCACGCGACACACTCTGCTTTGGTGAGTATGCTGCTATTCAGGTTAGCGCCTTTGGCGGAAGTGGAAGTTTGATCACTTACAACTGGAACGAAGGATTGCAACCCCTGCAGCAGCAAATTGTGAGCCCGCAAATACCAACAACCTATACTCTGGAGATCACCGATGGTTGCTCCATGCTGCGCGATAGTATTCCCATTTTTGTGCATCCCCGCATCGATTTTCAAGTAGTCACCAGCGACACCAGCTGCTACGGAGAAAACAGTTTCGCCACAATTGTGGGTGTTCATGGAAACACCTTTCAGGTTGACTGGCAAAACGAATTATTTCTTTCGGGAGATACGTTGCCTGGTTTTGCTTCAACAACCTATGCCACCTCGGTGATTGACAGCAGCAGTGGCTGTGCAGTCGACACAAGCATTACCCTTCCCGGTTATCCGCTTGTGATGTCTCAATTTTCGGTCAATCCGGACATGAACTGCATTCCAGAAACCATTAAGGACATCAACTTCATCGATCTCAGTTCAGGTGGATTTCAAGGCAGCTGGAATTTTGGAGATGGAACAATCATCCCATTTTTGCCAGGAGAAAATCCAACACATACCTACAGTCTCCATGGCGAATACATGGTTGTTTTGGAAGTAGCCGACAGCAATGGGTGTGAAAGTAAATCTGCTCAAAGTATCTGCCTGAAAGAGCCGTTCAAAGTATATCTTCCCAATGCCTTTACCGTGAATAACGACGGGCTGAATGAAGTTTTTTTAGCGAAGGGAACTGGGATAATTGAGTTCCATATGTGGGTGTATGAGCGCAGTGGAAAAGTACTTTTCGAATCCACGAATCTCGAAACGGGTTGGGACGGAACATTGAATGGTCGCGGTGTGCCGATGGGTGTTTATGCCTGGATTGTAGAAGTTCAATGGAGCGATAAACAATGGTTCACCACTGCAGGAACAGTGACGTTGATCCGTTAAATCGAATGCGATTCTTTCTAGCTTAGAGGCATGCTTACAGTCCAGCCTTTTCCTTTTATAGCCAATCAGTACATGACACAGGAAAGTGCTCATGAATTGCTTGTTTATCATAAATATTCGAATGAATTACTTGCCCGTGTGCCTCAGATAAACGAGCAACTGGCGGATGAAGCAATAGCAGCAGCACTCAACGGTTTTCAGGAACTTCGCCGCTGGGATATTGCACAACGTGCCGATTTATTAAGTCGTATACGTATCTTACTTGAAGGACGGCAGGAAGAATATGCGCAACTGATCGTTGCAGAAACGGGCAAACCCATTCTATTTGCACGACAGGAGCTGAGTCGAAGTCTTGCAACAATCGAAGCGGGTATAAGGGAAATCTGGAGTTTTGGAGGTGAGCAAATTCCTGTCAACGCGGGCGCTGGAAGTGGTAAACTGGCATTCACGCAACGTTTTCCGACAGGGCCGATTCTTGGAATTACACCGTTCAACTTCCCACTCAATCTGGCCCTTCACAAAATCATTCCAGCACTTGCTGCAGGAACAAGCATTGTAGTAAAAGCACCGCCGCAAGCTCCATTAACATTACTCGCTCTAGCTGGATTGATTGCCGAAGCTGGTGCGCCTTCAGGAGCCGTGAATGTGGTCGTTTGTGATATTCCAATTGCAGAAAAACTGGTGACCGATCCACGTTTCAGTGTGTTGTCATTTACCGGTAGTGCAGGTGTAGGCTGGCATTTAAAAAAGATTGCTGGGGAGAAAAAAGTACTCCTCGAGCTTGGTGGAAATGCCCCCGTCATTATTGATGAAACCGCCGATCTGGCTGAGGCTGCAACACAAATAGCCCGAGGAGCATTTCTATTTGGAGGACAAATTTGCATTTCAACGCAACGCATTTATGTGGTGGAATCTGTTGCAGATGAATTTCGGGATCTACTGCTTTCCGAAACATCGCGGATTCGCAGCGGTGATCCTTCGGATGAGTATACTGTAAATGGACCTTTGATTGATGCCAATGCCATACAGCGCATGACAGAATGGATTCACGAGGCAACACGATCGGGAGCTGAAATTCTGGCTGGAGGTGGTTTACTTGATGGAAATGCCCGTATTTTTTCTCCTACGATTATCACCCGGACTACACCTGACATGAAAATCGTGCGGGAGGAGATTTTTGGTCCATTGGCTATTTTGGAGACCGTTCGTAATCTCGAACATGGTGTAGAACGTGCCAATTCATCTGTTTATGGATTGCAATGCGGCGTATTTACTTCTGATCTCAACCGGTTTAAATATGCGTTTTCTCGACTTGAATTTGGAGGTGTCATTTTCAATGCAGCACCCGGTTTTCGTGTTGATCACATGCCATACGGAGGTATCAAACAAAGTGGAATTGGTCGGGAAGGAATTCGATATTCCATGGAAGAATTTACAGAGCTCAAATTGGCTGTATTTTAATTTGATTATACTATTCGAACACACTGATTTTTGACACAATCCTCAATTCGGGCACGTAGGGAATTATATATATTGTCCGACTTATTCATCTACTTGAACACGCCATCACTATGAGTTTTCATCGCATCCGAACCTTAGAGGAATATCACAGAGCATATGAAGAAAGTGTCAATAATCCGGAGGGCTTCTGGGCTGATATTGCCGGAAGGCTCACCTGGCAAAAGAAATGGGATAAAGTACTCGAGTGGAATTTTACAGAACCCAATATTAAATGGTTTATTGGTGGAAAAATAAATATCACCGAAAATTGCCTCGATCGTCATTTGAGTACCGATGGCAATAAAGTGGCCCTGATTTGGGAACCGAACGATCCTAAGGAACGCGCGGTAAAAATGAAGTACCGTGAATTATTTGTACAGGTATGTAAATTTGCGAATGTTCTCAAACGCAATGGTGTGCGAAAAGGCGATCGGGTGTGTTTATACATGCCGATGGTTCCAGAACTTGCTATTGCAACGCTGGCCTGTGCACGGATTGGCGCAGTGCATTCAGTTATTTTTGCAGGATTTTCAGCACAATCTGTGGCCGACAGAATCAATGATTCCTCTTGTTCCGTTGTTATAACAACGGATGGGCAAAACCGGGGCGCCAAACAAATGTCACTCAAGCGGGTAGTGGATGAAGCTTTGGAACAGTGTCCAACCGTAAACCGCGTGATTGTTCAGAATCATCTCAATTGGGATCCTGAAATGATGGAAGGCCGCGATGTTTGGTGGCAGGAAGAAATGGAACTGGTAGATAGTGATTGTCCGGCGGAGCAAATGGATGCAGAGGACATGTTGTTTATTCTCTACACATCCGGATCAACCGGAAAACCCAAAGGAGTGGTGCATACTTGCGGCGGATATGCAACGTATATTGATTACACATTCCGGAATGTTTTTCAGGTGGAGAGCAATGA
>CALQRR010000230.1 GCA_943333015.1 Chitinophaga pinensis
CTGGCCAAAGACCTCGCCGCTTGCGTGAATTTCGACCCCAAGACCGGCGCGTCCTCGGCTGGAGGCGCTGTTATACCGCTCTTTACCCGACACAATATCCGTTTTATGGATGCCAAAACCGGTCAGCTTATACCCGAAGCCAGCATCCTGTATGTTTCCCAGCTGAGCCGTGAGAAATCGGAACGCACCACCACTACCGGACAACTCGAAAGCAACATTCCCATTGGCCCGTATGCACTGGTGGTTTCCGCTCCCGGGTACGAAACGTTGATGACCGAAAAGTATATCCCGTTAAACGGTGGCGCCGAAACTTTTATGCTTTCTGCCTCTCCCAAAAAGCAACCCGAAGTGCCGATGGTTGTGGAAGAATCGGTGGTGATTGCAGCTCCTCCTGCTGCATCCGGACAACTCGATGAAAAGGTGTACAAACCGAACAACATTGTTTTTCTGATTGATGTTTCCGGTTCGATGAAAGAGCCCGATAAACTGCCGCTGCTCAAACGCTCCATCGCCACGTTAATGGAACCGGTACGCCCGATCGATAAGATCACCATCGTCACCTATGGAACCGAAGCCCGCATTGCTGTTCCCACGGTGTCGGGCAACGAGAAAAAACGCGTGATGGATGTGGTGGATACCCTCAACGCGGGTGGTGTAACAGCCGGAAGCAAAGGGCTGCAGATGGCGTACAATCTGGCCAAGGAGCATTTTATTGAAGGAGGCAACAACCAGATCATTTTAGCCACCGATGGTGCCTTTCGGGTGAGTGGCAAAGACCGGAAGATGATCAGTGCTTCGGCACAAAACACTACGCAAACGCTTCTGCTGACGGTCGTTGGTTTTGGGGATAAAGAAGATGCCTTGGGCATGCTCGGCGATTTGTCGAAGCTCGGGGGCGGAAGTCTCATTCATGTTAAAAATGCCCGACAGGCTGAAGGCGCTTTGCTCGATGAAATTAAGCAACGTTCACATAAATAAGCCGGAAGTATTCCGCAGCACCTACCTTGCACCCATGAAACGCCTTCTGTATTTTGTTTTCGCTTTGTTGTTGCTTTCCTCCTGTACCGAACGAAAGCAGCGGGATGTCCGCAAGCTCAACTGGTACGAAGTGGTGACCGATGCCCGTGGAAAAGAAGTGCGCATTTTACTTCCAGCGGAGGAAAAGCAGGTATGGGAATCGCGGTTTAAAGCAGCAACCGACGAACTGGCTCAAAATGCCGCTCTGAAGATTCGGTTTATTGCCTGCGATTCGGCATCGTTGGATGATTCCTTGAGTGCGAACACAACCGCCTCATTACTCTTGCTGCGCGGACGAGCCCTTGAACAAGCCCTGCTGCTCGAACAGCTCATGGGGCCTTTTGACCGGCTGCTTCCGATTGCTAAAAAAATAGATACCGATGCGGATGTATTTCGCCGGTCCAAGGGCATTTCCTCGCAAGGATTTGCGGTTCCTGTTCAGGGTATACTTGGCGATACTGCCTCGATAGCCTTTTTCGGAATTCCCAAACAGGCCGCTTCTCAAGCGGCAGCGCTGCTCCTTTTGGAAACATTACTAGAACAAGAATCCATCTCTGATTCTAGCATCCCCGGACTTTAGTCTGGGGTGCCGCAAAACTTACTTGCCTCGTCCGATGAAGCATGCTGCTCGATATGCCTAGGCCTGAGAAAGACATAAAAAAACCCCGAACGGAAGGCTCGGGGTGGATAAAAAAGAGTCGTACGTTTTATTTCACACGCTCCATGTATTCGCCAGTGCGGGTATCGATTTTGATTTTTTCGCCGATGTTGATGAACAACGGAATGTTGATGGTGGCACCTGTTTCGAGTGTTGCCGGCTTGAGTGTTTTGGTAGCTGTATCGCCTTTCATACCGGGCTCGGTATAAGTCACTTCGAGTTCTACTGAACGTGGAGCTTCTGCATAGATCACGTTATCGCCTTCGAAGGCAACGTTGACTTCCATGTTCTCTTTCATGAATTTGGCACTTTCACCAAAGAGCGCTTCTTCGATGTATACCTGCTCGTAAGTTTCGTTTTCCATACATACAAAGGAATTTCCTTCTTTGTAGAGGTACTGAAGCGGACGCATATCAACACGTACCACTTCGATTTCCTCCCCGGAGCGGTAACGGTTCTCAGCAAGCTTGCCATTTTTAATGTTCCGCATTTTCGCCTGGTAGAATGCACGCAGGTTACCCGGTGTACGATGCTGCCATTCGATGATCACGCAGAGTTCACCGTTGTAACGGAGAAATGTTCCTACTGAAACGTCTTGTGTAGTAGCCATATAGAGATTTTAACGGCCGCAAAGGTATAAAATTCCCTTTCTGAACCGGTTAGCAGGTGGGGTGTAAATCGTCAAAAAAAATTATCGAATCCGAACGGGATGTTCCAGCAGACAATCGCTGAATTCCAGTAATAGCGATGGATGCTGTTCCAATGCATTGCCCACACCGAGTAAATCGGCTCCGGCCTGCAGTGCATTTTTGAATTTCTCTTTGCTGGTAATGCCGCCGCCCACAATCAAGGGCACGTTTAACGCGGCCCGCACCGCACGGATCATCTCCACAGGCACCGGCAATTCGGCGCCACTGCCCGCTTCCAGATACATGAGCTGCAAACCCAACAGCTGACCGGCCAACGCCGTTGCCACCGCAATCTCATTCTTATCCCGCGGCAGCGGTAAAGTATGACTCATATAAGCCACCGAGGTAAGCTTACCACTTTCTACAAGCAGGTAGCCTGTTGGGATGATTTCCAAACCACTGCGCACCAATGCGGGAGCTGCGGCCACATGTTTACCAATAAGCAATTCAGGGTTTCTGCCAGAGATGAGCGACAAGAGTAACAAGGCATCGGCCTCGGCAGAAATCTGCAACTCATTGCCCGGAAACAGAATCACCGGTTTTGGTTGGACTTCTTTTAAAAAGGAAACGGTGGATGCAAAGGCATCGGGGCGACTGGTACTACCGCCCACAAAGAAAAAGTCGACGGCACACTGTGCGGCGATGCGCAACAATTCCTGCAGGGCATCGCGTTTCATTTTACCGGGATCAATGAGCACGGCAAGCATAGGGCGCCCCTGCTCGCGAGCAGTCTGAATAGTTTGAAGGTGAATGCCGGGATGCATCATGGGCCAAATATACGCTACCTGAAGTGCATCTGTTTGCCCGGATGTGATTCTACTTTTTTTTTGGTCCGATTGATTTTTTTGAAACCCGGTGTGTCAGGACCAGTTCAGAGGTGTGACTTACACCCTTTTTGCAGTTGCTCCGAGAGACACATACGAAAACTCTTTCCGATTCACGGGCTTTTCAGCGTAAAGCCATCGGCACAATTTCTATTTCCGGGCAAATTTCTTACACCTGTCAGCATTGCTTGTATTGCAGGAATGGCGTGGCATTGCGACGAATTTACTTTGTAGGGCTATTAAGTGTGACCCTAACTATCTCACTCAACTTCTAAAGATGTATAAAAAGATACGCTGAAAATTCGGTTAAAGATGAGAGAGTTGCGGATTATATGTTTCATCCTAATCTTGCTGAGTGCAGGAACAGATTCGGCGTGGTCACAGCTGGTTACAACCGGCAGTGGATCTGTATCAGCCAACGCGCTTGTCAATAACATCATTGGCTCTGGTGTTACTTTTAGCAATGCAAGCTATACCGGTAAACCTGTTGCCGTGGGTACGTTTAACGGCGCGAGCTCCAACATCGGCTTGCCAAGCGGTGTCATCATCACCACCGGTCATATCAACGTAGCACCCGGGCCGAACAACAACGGTGGCGCTACCTTCAGCAACAACGGCCCAAACATTCCGGCCCTGCAAACACTGGCACAATCGACCACCTACGATGGTGCTATTTTGGAATTCGATTTCGTTCCTCAAAGCAATTTCGTGAGTTTCCGGTATGTATTCGCTTCGGAAGAATACAACGAATACGTGTGTTCCGAATTCAATGATGCGTTTGCCTTCTTTATTACCGGTCCGGGCATCACCGGCAGCGAAAATCTCGCCGTCGTTCCTTCCACCACCACACCGGTAACCATCAATACGATCAACAACGGAACGGTGGGCGCACTCGGAAGCATCACCAACTCCCCCTGTGTACTTGGAAATTCCGGCTATTTTGTGGGCAACACCGCCAATACGGTTCAATACGATGGTTTTACAACCGTGTTGACCGCACAACGAACAGTCATTGCCTGTCAGACCTATCACATCAAACTCATGATTGCCGATGGAGCCGACGATATTTTTGACTCCGCGGGATTCCTCGAAGAGAACTCCTTCAACTCTGCCACTTACAC
>CALQRR010000231.1 GCA_943333015.1 Chitinophaga pinensis
GAATGATAAGATTGATTCTAAAAGAATTGCCACTTACATTGAATTACGCGCAGACCAACTAAGCCCAACAACACTATCCAAAACTGCTGTAGCGGAGTTGCGAAAACTCCTGAGCATGCGTTCTCATCTGGAGAAAGAGAAGATAGGCATCAAAAACAGACTCAAAAACTCATCAAAAACAACCGGCTTGGATATAGTCTTTCAAATAGAAACGGATCTTTTAAAGACTTTCAACGATAAGCTCAAAATGGTCGAAAATGAGATTAAATCATTGATAAAATCAGACGGATATCTTTGTCAAGTCGATGAATTAGTTCAATCTATCAAAGGCGTTGGACCAGTATCAAGTTGGTATCTTATAGCAACTACAAACGGCTTTGAATACTTCGAAAATGCACGCCAATATGCCTGCTACAGTGGCATTGCTCCATTCGAGAGGTCGTCTGGATCTTCGATAAAAGGGAAAACCCAAACCGACCGAAGATCCAATCGAAAAATCAATGGAATACTAACAATGGCTGCACGATCAGCGGTATTAAACAACCCTGAAATGAGTGAATATATGGAACGTAAAATACAGGAAGGAAAACACTATAATTGTGCACTCAATGCAGTAAAAAACAAACTTATAGCAAGAGTCTTTGCAGTAGTAAAAAGAAAGACACCCTATCTTGATCTGAAAAAATATGCCGCTTAAACTTGCATAAGTCCTAGAATACACATCATCTAATCAGCACATCAATCTCCCCATTTTTTCTCCGTCCGGCAAACCGTTCCTTTGAACAGCGCTACCAGCGTGAGGCCGCAGCGGATTTCGATGGTGTAAAAGCCAAAGCGGTTTTTGAGGGATTCTTCTTTAGCGGTGGCAATGAGCACATCGCTTTCGCGGACGGTTTCGATGTGGTTGATGGAGGTATCGATGCTGACCGCTTGTCGCCCGTGGGACTTGGAGGCAAAGGCCAACGCACTGTCGGCAATGGCATACGTGATAGCACCGTGGGCGATGCCAAAGCCGTTGAGCATTTCGGAGCGCAAGGTGAGCGATAAACGACATTCACCGGGTGCAACATGATCGACCTGAATGCCCAACCATTGGCTGAAGGCATCTTTGTCCATCATTTTGGCAACAATTTCCGCAGGCTGCATATCAATTAAAAAATGTTGTTTGTTCCCGCATCATTCTGCGCAAGAGCGGGCTGCAGCGGTAGCGGTCTTCGTGGTATTCGTGGTAAAGTGCATCGAGGGAATTGACACACCAGTCGATGCCTTTTTCATCGGCCCAGGCCAGCAATCCTTTGGGGTAATTGACGCCTTTGGTCATGGCGTGATCGATGTCTTTGGCGGAAGCGATGTGGAGAAAAAGAGCGTCGGCGGCTTCGTTGATGAGCATCACTAAAATGCGGTCGGAAATCTGCTGACGAAGTTGTGCATCAGTAGCAGCTACTGGCGGAATTGCCTGCTCACTGTAGTCATAATAACCACGTCCGGATTTACGCCCTAGGAAGCCGGCTTCGGTGAGACGTTTTTGGGTGAAGGAAGGTTTGAAACGCGGATCGAAATAGAAGGCAGTAAAAACCGATTCGGTGACGGCGTAGTTGACATCGTTGCCAATAAAATCCATGAGTTCGAAAGGCCCCATGCGGAACCCGATGTCTTTCATGGCCTGATCGATGGTGGCCAAACTGGCGGTTCCTTCTTCGAAAAGCCGAAGGGCTTCGCTGTAAAAGGGACGGGCCACGCGGTTGACGATAAAGCCAGGCGTGTCCTTGGCGACGGCAACGATTTTTTTCCAGGAAGAGATTGTTTCTATTGTTACCTGCAGGACTTCGTTAGCTGTTTGCACGGCTGGAATGACTTCGACCAGCTGCATGAGTGGCGCCGGGTTGAAGAAATGGATGCCGATGACGCGGTCGGATTTTTTGCAGGACGCGGCAATGGAGGCGATAGAGAGCGAACTGGTGTTGGACGCGAGGATACAGTCGGGCGCAACGATGGTTTCGAGTTGAGCAAACAGGGCGCGTTTGATTTCGCTGTTTTCGACAATGGCTTCGATGATGAGCTGGGCGTTGGACAGTTCCGTCATCTGGCTCACATAGCTGATATTGGCGGCAATGCGGGCGCTTTCGTCGGGGTTGATCTTGGCTTTTTCGACCAATTTAGCCAAGGTGGCCAACAGGTTCTTTTGGGAGCGGGTAATCGCCTCGGGGGAAGCATCGAACAATTGAACAGAACATCCGGCGGTGGCGGCTACCTGAGCAATTCCACTGCCCATGGTTCCGGCACCGATAACGGCAACTTTGTGTATCTCCATGGATTGACTTTGGAAGGCAAACTTAGGGAATTTGGAGGGATGGGGAATAGGAATTTAGGAGGTAAAAAGCACTGCCGTGCGCTATTAAACGGGAAGAAAAAACGGGGGTAACTCATTCGCCAATGGAAGAATGCGCTGGATGAACGCGGGCATTTTCGTCGAACAAACACAAACGAAATCGAGAATCTAGCAGGAGTCGCTGTTGTAAACGTATCAGCATCTGCTAGATCTGATAGGGATTGCTGGGCGTGATGGGTGCAAGATGCCTGCTATTATTTACCCGTTAGTTCGATATAATCATTGAAAAGCTTAAACTTCAAGAACCGACTACTTACCTTTGACGTAAGTAATACAAGCGCTAGGAATGATCATTTCGTTTCATGTCAAGGAAACTAGGAAGATTTGGGAAGGCGAACGCATCAAAGGCCTTTCGACTGACATTCAGGAAATTGCTCGTCGAAAACTTAGAATGCTGAATAACGCTCAAACTATCAATGACCTAATGATTTCTCCTTCGAATAGACTGGAGAAATTAAAAGGGAATTTGAAAGCCTTTATTCAATCAGAATAAACGATCAATATAGAATTGTCTTTAACTGGAATAATGGTCATGCAGAACACGTTCAAGTTGTTGACTATCATTAATAAGCAAAAACAATAGACAAGCTAAAAAACATCCATCCAGGTGAAATTTTATTGGAGGAATTTCTTCTGCCACTTGGCATCATCGCGTACAAACTTTCAAAAGATATTGGTATTCCACAAACAAGAACATCGGAGATTTTGAAAGGGAATAGGAGGATTACTGCTGATACTGCATGAAGACTTTCCCGATATTTTGGTAATTCCGCTAAATTCTGGCTTGGAATTCAGGATGACTATGATATTGAAAAAGGGGAACTCCAGAAGAAATCAGAATTAAGTTCAATAAAAAAACATACACGCGATGCTGCTTGATTTCTTCGTTTAAATTCAATTGGTTGTTTTTTTCAAGAGATCATACTGTGTAGAAGAGCCCAATCCGGCTTCATTGTTACCCTGAACCCCGACTTAATCAAATGATTCAAATCAGGAAATCGCTATATTTGAAAAAAGTAGTCAATGAAAACGACGGTGGAAAGCAAAAAGCTTCATTTAATCGAAGAGTTTTTGAAAATTCAAAATGAGGAGACCATCCATAAAATTGAAGTTATAATCAGACAAGAGCGTTTTAAGGTTCTCAAAGGTGAGCTTGATACTGCTATCTCTGAAATGGAATTGAATGAAATGATAGATCGTGCTGAAAATGATGCTATTAAAGGGAAAGTCACGACTTCAAAGGATGTAAAGAAGCAGATAGAGTCATGGAAATAAAAATCCTTTGGACAAAAGAAGCACTTGAACGTCTGAAAGATATTTTTAATTATTACAGTGAAGATGCGACGATTAAGGTTGCTCAGAAATTAGTTATTGAAATTGTTGATTTCACAGATGTGCTAGTAACGCATCCTGAAATCGGATCGATAGAAGAACTGCTTAAAGGCAGAAAAAAAGAATACCGCCATTTGATTTGCAAAAATTATAAGATTATTTATTGGAGAGAAAACAACATTATTTATATCGCAACGGTTTTTGACACTAGGCGGAATCCAAAAAAACTTAAGAAGGGGATGAAATAATTGAGAGGAGTAACGATTTAATATTCGGACACCTTTAACTGCTCGGTATTTATGGCCATCGACTATACGCGTGTTGCAAAATTTGCTGATGCTGCAAAGTGAACATTGCGTTTCCGAAAACAGTTTTATGTATCTGAAGGGCTCTACACCCAAACAAAACCTTCCATTCGAAACAGATTTCCATCTCCACGCGCCAACAACAAGCAAGCACATCTCCCAATAGCGGTTGGGACAGCACAGCATATCATATCAGCAGCAAATCAAAGCATCAGCCTGCCTTTTGCAGGCAAGCACATTAGCACATCAAACCATCAGCC